>JADGPY010000214.1 GCA_017882205.1 Chitinophagaceae bacterium | reverse complement strand
CTAAACGGAAACTGGACATTGGCAATGTACGATGGTGGCGCTGGTGACTTTGGAACCTTAACTTCATGGTCAATAACCATTAATTATGGCTTTAGCCAAACAGGCATCTGGACCCCATCTGCAGGATTGTTTTTAGACGCTGCAGGAACCATTCCATATGCAGGTACCTCAGTCACTACAGTATATGCTAAACCGGCGGCATCAACCACCTACTCTGTCACAGTCACACAAGCAGGTTGCACTTCGGCAGCAACAACTATTCCTGTTTCAGTTAGCAACCCTCCATCCATCTCAGTTCAACCAACTGCCAAATCAGTCTGTGAAGGTGGGAATACAAGCTTGAATGTTACAGCTACAGGAACTTCGCTTAGTTATCAATGGCAGGTAAGCACTGATAATGGTGTAACCTGGAATAACATTGGTGGGGCAACCACCAACTCTTATGCAATTACTGCTGCAACCATTTCTATGAATGGAAATAAATTCCGGGTAATTGTCACAGATGCCGGCCCATGCGCACCAATAACTTCAAGTGCTGTAAGTTTAACAGTGAACGCATTACCACGCCTGACTATTACGGCAAGCGCGGCGAAGCTGATTCCGACTACCACTTCCACCCTAACGGCTAATGTAATTCCAGCAGGAACCGCAAATACCTTCCAGTGGTATCTTAATGGCTTTCAGGTGCCGGGGGCTTCTGCAGGTACGTTGATTGTAAATATTGATAAGATCGGAGATTATACAGCAAAAGTTACAGATGCAAACGGCTGTACTTCATTTTTATCGAACCTTGTAACTATTAGTGATTCGGCAACAAGCATAGTATTCCTGTATCCGAATCCAAACAGGGGCAAATTCCATGTTAGGTATTATACTCAATTCTATACCCCGAATGCATTACCACCTGCAGGAGTGAACTCAGTAGAGGTGCGCTATATAGCTGTATATGATATGGTAGGTCAAAGAATTATGGACAAACCTTTCTCAGTATATGCACCTTATGGAAGTATGGACGTAGATCTGACACCATGGGGCAAAGGAGTTTACCTGGTAATGATAAAAGATGTACAGGGCCATAAACTTGCAGAAGGACGTGCAGTAGTACAATAGACCTTAGAATATATTTAATGCTAAACGGGTCTCTTTCGAGACCCGTTTTTTATTATTCTACTATTGAACAGAATGCTGTTTGCAAAACTATATTAGTCAGGTTTTTTGCCTTCTAAAAAAGTATTAATCGTACTGATCTCCGCCTGTTTATTTTCATTTGATTTTACTGTGTAATTGCTATAAAAGCTTTCAACGTCGGCAATGGAATTGTGCAATTCCATATTGCGACGGAGGTATGCGGGAACAGATTCAAACTCGTTGTTAGGATCCGCAGCGTTTATGTTAAAGGAAAGATTCCTCAATTTCGCAATACGTTCCATAGCCCTGCGCTTTAATTCATCTGTTTCGTCCCCTATTGGCGGCTCCTCTACAGACGAAATCATAATTGGCTGAGCTTGTTGTACATTCAATTCCTGGTGCTCCTCCGTCGCTTCTAAGGAATCTTTAACCACCAATTGCATCCCAATAGCAGGTTCGTCAATCTGTACCGGCTGCAATGAGGTTGGTTCCTCCGTAAGTTTGGATTCTGGCTTTCCGGATGCTTCGTCCGAAGGGCCTGTGGCCCCCTCCGCATATATTTTCGAAGGCCTGGCCAAATAACCGCCTGACGTCTGGACGGTGCTAGCTTCTTTATCTGATTTTTTAAGATTGTTTTGGTTTGGTATTTCAGCCGATGCAGGCTTAGATTGTGCAGCTGCGCTTATAGGATTGGACTGTGAAGATAGTTCGAAATGAACGATAGATGATGTTAATTTATCAACAGTAATTTTACTAATCTCCACTGGTATTTCTACGATATTCATGATAGGTAAATTTACCATGGTAGGTTCCATTAAATCTGGTACAGAAAGATCATCTGCTATATTGAGACTCGCCATTTCCTTCTCTTCTTTATCAGTAGGTTGAATTACCTGTTCAATAACAGGTTCTTTTATTTCCAACTGATTTGTATCTGGCTGTTTTGCAACATATTTGTCATCAAATTGAAATGAAGGCTGCTGGTAAAACTTTTTATCTTCCTCTAAAGAGCCGAGTACCATTATGATCTTTTCTTCTTTCTTCGGTTCTTCTTTAACAGGCTCTTTTTTATCAAAAGGATTTTTGTGTTCAAAGCCTGTAGCAATTAAGGTAATTCCAATCTTATTTCCCAGGGAACTGTCGTATCCCAGACCTAAGATCACATCAGTATCATCCCCTGCCTGGCTGAGCAAATGATTTTGGATTGTCTCAACTTCATCCATTGTGAACTCATGCTCGCCCTCTGATGAATTGATGTTGATCAGGATCCACTTCGCACCACGAATATCATTATCATTTAATAATGGAGAATTCAAAGCTTGCTCAATGGCATTTTGTGCACGGTTCTCTCCTTCAGTTGCTGCACTTCCAAGGATAGCAACACCACCATTCCTCATAACCGTGCATACATCTGCAAAATCAACATTGATCTGTCCAGTACTATTGATCACATCGGTAATACACTTTGCGGCAGTTGCCAACACATTATCGGCCTTGCTGAATGCCGCCTTCATGGTAAGATTACCAAATTGGTGACGAAGCTTATCATTACTGATTACTAATAGGGTATCCACATAATCTTTTAATTTACTGATCCCCTCTTCAGCCTGTGCAATTCGTTTCTTACCCTCGTATGCAAATGGTGTGGTAACTATACCAACTGTTAGAATGCCCAGGTCTTTACAAATCTTTGCAATGATCGGCCCCCCTCCAGTTCCTGTACCGCCTCCCATACCTGCAGTAATGAAAGCCATCTTAGTATTGACTTCAAGAATGCGTTTGATCTCTTCAAGACTTTCCTCCGTGGCTTCTTTACCGATCTGTGGATTAGCACCGGCGCCAAGCCCTTGCGTAAGATGCGGACCTAGTTGGATCTTATTAGGTACCATACTCGTGGAGAGAGCTTGGGCATCAGTATTACAGATGATAAAATTTACGCCATCTATGCTTTGGTTAAACATATGATTAACAGCGTTGCTGCCTCCACCGCCTACACCTATTACTTTAATTATAGACGATTTTTCTTTAGGCAAATCAAAATGTATCATTAGACTTAATTTAGGGTTAGTATAATTTATTGTGTTGATTATAGAATGTTATGACGATTGAAAAGGTATATACAATAGCGTTTATAAAAATCTTTCATTCCACATTCAACCAATCAATAAAAATCGTTTATAATTTAGCATCTTCTTCTTCTTTAAATAATTCAATTAAACCATTTTTGAAAGAATCCATAAAGTTTTTTAGTGTTTTACGCTGTCTCACTTTAACCGGTGTTTCTTCTATTTCTACTTCCGCTTCTTGCGGAACAAACTGTTCCCGCAAACGAATAGGTACATCAACTTTTTTGAATTGTATTTCAAATTGTTTTCGCTTATTCTCATAGTCATTGTAACCTTTTAATATGAGGCCAAGGCAAGTTGAATACATCGGCTTAGCGAGCTCTTCAATATGGCCCGCCGCAAGATGTTCATTTGGATAACCAATCCTTGCGTTAAGACCTGTAACATATTCTGTGAGTTGTATCAGGTGCTTTAACTGAGATCCTCCACCAGTAAGGATCACACCACCATTTAGCATTCGGTTATCCAAACCAACCTGCTTAAGGTGATAGGAAACAAAATCCATGATTTCGCTCATTCGTGCCTGAATAATCCCAGCAAGATTCTTTACACTGATTTCTTTCGGTGCCATTCCCCGTAATCCAGGGATCGTAATGAATGCATTTGCTTTTGCCTCATCGGCAAGAGCGCTTCCGAATTGCACCTTCATTTGTTCAGCCTGGGTCTTTAAAACCCCGAGGCCTGTCTTAATATCATTGGTAATATTTTCGCCTCCAAAAGGAATTACTGCTGTATGCTTTAATATGCCCTCATAAAAAACTGCAAGATCTGTTGTGCCACCACCTATATCAACGATGGCTACACCGGCTTCAAGATCGTGATCACACATTACTGCTGCAGCAGATGCAAGTGGTTGTAGCACCAGATCCTTGGTTTTCAATCCTGCTTTTTCCACACTCCTGTTAATATTCCTGATGGCATTTTTATCCCCCGTGATGATATGGAAGTTAGCACCTACCTTCACTCCGCTATAACCTATCGGATCAGGGATATTTTGAAAATTATCAACTGTGAATTCCTGTGGAATCACATCAATGATCTGGTCTCCCGCAGGTATATATGTTTTATATTGATCGTTGACCAGCTGATCAATTTCTGCCTGCTTGATCTCTTCATCATTATTTTGGCGGACAATATCTCCCCGTGTTTGAAGACTTTTAATATGATGCCCTGCAATTCCAACATATACATCTTCAATAATAAGTGTCGGATTGCTGGCATAACAATTTTCTAAAGCACTTTGAATCGCTTTTATAGTTTGATCGATGTTTAATACCATTCCATGTTGGACACCATTGCTGTTTGCCCGGCCAAATCCTAGTATTTCCAACTTTCCGTACTCATTCTTACGCCCGGCAATGGCGGCAATCTTTGTGGTACCGATATCCAATCCTACAATAATGGGTTGTTCGCTGTTCATAGTTGTATTTTGTTTAAGTTGTATGTTTAATTAATCCTTGTTTCTTCATTTTAATCAAATTCCGATATTCATTTCCTTTTCTTGTCCTCATTTTTGTTTATAGTCAAAATTCTTAGCAATTAGTTTTAATAATCATTAGTAGTTCCCGCTGGTTTTGGTTTATCCTGGTGTTGTTCAACCGGTTTTTTTACTGTAGCTTTTTTTACAGGCTTCGCAAGGGTGATTGGTTTTTTAGCTAGTGGATTTTTTGGATCAGCAGAAAGCAGGGTGGATGATTTTCCGGGATTATTTTTACCAGGAATATTATCTTCAACGATTGGAGCCGGGATAATGTTATCCTCCGGAGGCTGTACAAGTTGAACATTATGACTGGTATCATTTGCCTGCTTCAGTGCATTTGCCACCAGTAGTTTCATCAATTGTATTGTACGTAACGAATCCATTTTAATCTCCTGTACTCCGCGTTTTTCTGCGATTATTTGACCTGCGTATTGAACATTGATTTTAGCATATTTATTCCAACCTGTCTTGCTCTCAACTTGATGGTAAAAAAGTAACAAGTTGTTAAACTTTAGTTTGTAATTATTTGCATCCCCAAACACAATTACTTGTTGCCCAACTTTAGGGATCATCTCAAAAGTTCTTTCGGGTGTAATATCAACCTGTTCAATTTGTGCCATCCAGAATGAATCTCTAAAAATAAATTCACTTAATGTTTTGATCCCGGCCAAAAGATTGCTGTCCTCTTTTGAAAGAACAATATTTTCAGTGGGGAAATTTGTGAACACTGGTACCCTTGCTGAGAATTTTTCGCTTAGCGGTAAACGTAACCTTGAAGTATCGATATAAAATGATGATCCATTGTTACAGAATATCCTGGCAATGGGCTCACGTTCAACGATATTAATTTTAAGTATGTCATTATTATCGAAATACAATTCCGCGCTTTTTATCCACTCGTTTTTCTGCAATGCACCCTCCATCGCGGAAAGATTAAAAGAACTGATTGGTTTTCCTTCTAATTTATTATCGCTGAATTTTCCCAGGATTGCATTTACATCCATCTTATCAATGAAATAATTATTTTCAACCCCGGTGATGTTTATATCAACTAACCTGCAGCGTTCACCTCTCTTTTTATTAATAGCAGCAACCAATAACACTATGGTACCCATGCCGATCAACACCCATATAGTGGTAGCCAGTATTTTTATAAAAGTGTATCGTTTACTCTCAGTCATTATTAGTATAATTCTTTTCTTCAATTATTGCATGAATTGGTTTAATTAGTTGATCTATATCTCCTGCTCCAGCAGTAATAAGCAATTCAATATTTTGCTGTGATGATATCCATGATAATAATTCATCTTTTGTAAAAATGTACTTGTTTTCCAGCGTCATCTCCTTTGCGATCATTTTACTTGTAATTCCTTCTATGGGCATCTCCCGCGCAGGATAAATGGGTAATATTATCACTTCATCGGCTAAGTCAAGAGCTGCAGCAAACTCAGTAGCAAGATCCCTTGTGCGACTAAAAAGGTGTGGCTGAAAGATGATGGTACACTTCCTATTCCTAAAGAGACTTTTTGCTCCGTTGACCAATGCACGCAATTCCTGGGGATGATGCGCATAATCATCAATGAAGATAATGTCATCATTATCTACCCTTTTATTCAAAGAGGTATAAACACTGCCGAAAGGAGCGATGATGTATTCGAATCTTCTTTTAACGCCTCTGAAATTACCAATCGCTTTTTTAATTGAATCATTTTCAATATTAAGATAATGTGCGACGGTTATAGCAGCTACGGCGTTTTCAACATTATGCATTCCACCCATATTCAAAACAACTTTATCAACCATCCAATCCAATTGCATCACATCAAAACAATAAGAGCCATTGCTCATCGTAATATTAGTTGCATATGCATCGGCAGCATCATTTTGTAGACTATAACGAATATGGGTTGGAGCTTTTAAATCATCCGATCTCTGCAAACCATATTTACTGATGAGAACTCCGCCGGATTTTATTCTTTCAGAAAACTCAATGAAGCCCTGTTGCATACCCTTCTCATCACCATAGATCTCAAGGTGATCCGGATCCATTGAAGAAATGACGGCCATATCAGGATTAAGTTTTAAAAAGCTTCGGTCATATTCATCCGCTTCTACAACACAAACTTTTTTCTTGTTACTCCAGAAGTTTGTGCCGTAATTCACTGAGATACCGCCAAGGAAAGCATTGCATCCATAATTGCTATCCCGAAGAATATGCGCGATCATAGTGCTGATGGTTGTTTTGCCATGTGTGCCTGCTATGCAAATGCTAAATTTTCCCTTTGTAATGATTCCAAGTACCTCACTTCGCTTCAATAATAAATAATTGTTTACCTGGAAAAATGTCAACTCACTGTGATCGAGAGGAATTGCAGGAGTATATACCACCAACTCGGCCTCTTTGTCAAGCAGAGCAATGTTGTCTACATAGTGAATAGTAATACCTTCTTTTTCCATTTCTCTTGTGAGCGATGTTGGTGTTTTATCATACCCACTCACTACTGTACCTTTCTCATGAAAATATCTTGCAATGGCACTCATACCAATGCCACCTATGCCAATGAAATAAATCCTTGTTATTTTTTCCGGATCAAACATTGATATCTTTTAAAATTTCTTTTGCGATAAGTTCGTCAGCATTTTTGTTTCCATACCTGGCAATATTTTGTTTCATATCATTTGCAAGAGCGGGGTCATTAACCAGCATTTGCAGCGTATCCATCAATTTTTCATCTATCTCCTTATCATTCACCATTAAAGCAGCCTTATTTTGAACCAGGGCATTTGCATTTGCGGTTTGATGATCCTCTGCGGCATGTGGATAAGGAACAAAAATTACAGGCTTTGCTATCACACTTATCTCTGAAACCACCATTGCACCTGATCGCGAGATAACAAAATCTGCAGCAGCATAGGCAGCGGCCATATTATTGATAAAGGCTCCGGTCCAGATATTACTTTGCTCTTCTTCTATCGATGCAGCAGTTTTAGCATACTCTTTACCTGTCTGCCAGATAAGTTGCAAATTATTATTCTTGAAAAAATGGATATTCTTTCTTAAAACTTCGTTGATGCTTCTTGCGCCAAGGCTTCCACCTATAACAAGCACCGTTTTAAAATCTTCTTTCAGACCAAAAAAATCGAGAGCGGATTTCCTGGATATCATTGGTTCAGAAAAAATACTTCTCACCGGATTACCTGTCATAAAAAGTTTATCGGCAGGAAAAAACTTTTCCATTCCATAAGATGCAACAAATATTTTTACAGCTTTTTTTGCAAGCATCTGGTTGCTTTTGCCTGCATAAGAATTGCTTTCGAGAATAAATGTGGGAATGTTTATAGTCTGTGCTAATCTTAATACAGGAAAACTCGAATATCCTCCTACCCCAATCACAGCATCCGGTTTGAAAGCTTTTAATATTTTTCTAACCTGGTAAAAACTTCTGGCCAACTTGAATGGCAGGGTAATATTTTTAATGAAAGAACTTCTATTATATCCAGCAATGTACAACCCTACTATCTTGAATCCCGCTTCAGGAACTTTATCCATTTCCATTTTACCCTCTGCACCTACAAAAAGTATTTCGATCGTTGGGTGTTGTTTTTTCAATGCATTAGCAATTGCAACGGCAGGGAAAATATGGCCACCGGTGCCTCCCCCCGCAATAATAACATGCAGGCTACTAGCCCCTTTAAAATGTGCTGACTTGAGAAATTCTATGTATGCTTCATTTTCCATTTAGCTTACAAGCGGATCTGTTTTAGGTTCAACAATTACATCCCCTTCCATTTGTTCTACGTTCCTTGCCACGCTTAAAATAATTCCTATTGCAAAACAGGTAAACCATAGACTGCTGCCTCCCATGCTCACCAGGGGCAAAGTGACCCCAGTGGTAGGAAAAATATTTACATTCACCGCCATATTCACCATTGCCTGGATCACTAATGTAAAGCTCAGGGCCACCGCAAGAAATGCCCCAAATGCATAGGGGCATCTTTGAAAAATCCTGATACTCCGGAAAAGAAACAGCAGGTAGATAAGTATGATAAACGCACCACCAATCAGCCCATATTCCTCAATAATTATTGCGAAAATAAAATCACTATAAGGATGCGGCAGGAAGTTTCGTTGTTCACTTTTACCAGGTCCTTTTCCCAGCCATCCACCCGATGCAATTGCAATCTTCGCTTGTTGCACCTGGTAAGATGCTTCAGCTTTATCCGCATACATAAAATCCTGGACTCTTCTGATCCATGTTGGCATCCTGCCGAAATTCAAAACCGAAGGAAGTTCTTTGCACTTGTGTTCTTGCCTATTGTAATAATGTTTCGAAACGATTACAAGAAACAGAAGCGGGATGAGGGCCGAACCAACAACCATGAGAATATGCTTTGTACTTACTCTTCCAATGAACATCAGTATCAGGCTCGTTCCACCAATAAGTAATGCAGTTGATAGATTGGCCGGAGCTATTAATAAGCAAATAATTATTACCGGGAAGATCAAAGGCAGAAATCCTTTTTTAAAGTTCTTAATTACTTTTTGTTTCCGGCTGAGTTGCCTGCTGATATACATGAACAGTGCAAGCCTTGCAAGATCTGATGTTTGAAATGTCATGTTGATTACAGGCAGTTTGATCCATCGATTTGCCTCATTAATGCTGCTTCCAAACTTAAGGGTGTAAAATAAAAGTGGAATTGATACTAAAAATAAAATTGTTGCCACCCTGGAATAGATGGTGTAATTCACTCTGTGTGCAAAATATATGATCAAGACGCCAAGCGTTATAAATGCCACCTGTTTAAACAAATAACTTTCAGTGCTTTTGTTCATTTTGTATGCAAGAGATCCTACACTGCTGTATACAACGAGTATGCTTACAATAGTAAGTAATACAACGATTGCCCAAATAACCCTATCGCCTTTGGTTCGATTCAGGAAATTTCCCTTTACCCCCTGGAAGGCAGAAAATTCATTTGGTTGTATTTGTCCTGAATCGATCATAATTGTTTAAATACTTAAGATTACAATTCCTTCACAGCCTGCTTAAATTGATTCCCCCTGTCCTCATAATTTTTAAACAGGTCGAAGCTTGCACATGCAGGAGATAGTAAAACAACATCTCCTTTATTGGCAAAATGAAATGCAGATTGCACCGCATCTTTTGCGTTATTGGTGTTTACAATCAGTTCAACTTCATTTCCGAAAGCTTCATGGATCTTCCGATTATCAACTCCCATGCAGATAATCGCTTTTACCTTTTCTTTCACGAGTTCCTTAATGGAAGAATAATCATTTCCCTTATCAACCCCACCCAGGATCAAAATGGTGGGTTTTTCCATACTCTCAAGTGCATACCATGTACTATTTACATTGGTTGCTTTACTGTCATTAATAAACTCAATCCCTCTTATTGTAGCAACCGGTTCCATACGGTGCTCAAGGCTGGCAAACGTTTGAACTGCTTCACGGATATATTCCTTTCGAATATCCATCACCAATGCAGTAAGGCCTGCGGCCATTGTATTGTATCGATTATGCTTCCCCTTGATAGCAAAATCTGCAACGTTCATTATCATTTCCTCCAGCTTCCATTTTAAATGAACATTTGCGTTCATCAGGTAAGCACCTTGTGGTAATGGTTTATTCATTGTAAATGGTAATGTGTTAGACTTGATTGAAAATTGATTTATATATTTTTCTATTACTTTATCATCGAGGTTATAAATAAATACATCTTCTCCTGTTTGATTTTCTGTTATCCTGAATTTACTTTTCACATAATTTTCAAACTTGTATTCATACCTGTCAAGGTGATCTTCGGTGATATTGGTTAAGATCGCAATGTCAGGTCTAAAACTGTTAACATCGTCCAACTGAAAAGAACTTATCTCTGCCACATATATGTCTTTAGGATCTTCAGCTACCTGCTTAGCAAAAGAATACCCTATGTTACCAACAAGTGCACAACTTAACCCTGCGGTCTCACAGATGTGGTAGATCAAAGCGGTTGTTGTACTTTTTCCATTACTTCCGGTTATAGCAATTATTTTACTTTTCCCTTTATATCTATATCCGAGCTCAATTTCACTGATCAACTCAATTCTTTTTGCCCGGATTTTTTTTACGAGCTCATTCTTATCACCAATGCCGGGGCTTTTTACAACAAGGTCGGCAGCCAGTATTCTTTCTTCTGTATGCTTCCCTTCTTCATATTCAATTGCATGTTGTTCAAGTTCCTTTTTATACAATGATTGAATCGTGCCTTCATCTGATACAAAAACATCGAACCCTTTTAATTTCCCCAACAAAGCTGCACCCACCCCACTTTCTCCTGCCCCTAATATGACCATCTTGTTTTCCATTACGTTCTATCTCAGTTTCAATGTCACTACTGCGAATACCACTGAAAGAATTGTTATTACCCAAAACCTCACTGCAATTTTACTTTCATGGTATCCAAGTTTTTGGTAGTGATGGTGCAAGGGGCTCATCAGAAATATCCTTCTCCCTTCGCCATACTTTCTTTTTGTATATTTAAAATACCCTACCTGCAACATCACACTGATATTCTCAACTAAAAACACAAAGCAGAAAATAGGTATCAGTAATTCCTTCCTTACAATAATCGCCAGAGAAGCAATGATTCCGCCCAATGCCAGGCTTCCCGTGTCCCCCATGAATACTTGTGCAGGGTATGCATTGTACCAAAGAAATCCGACACAGGCTCCCACAAATGCAGCTACAAATATGGAAAGCTCACTTAGGTTTGGTATGTACATTATGTTGAGATAATCTGCTATGGGAGCATCTCCGCTAACAAAAATGAAGACCCCCAGGCAAAGGCCAATTATCGCACTCACTCCTGTAGCAAGCCCATCTAGCCCATCAGTAATATTGGCACCATTAGACACTGCTGTTACTATAAAAATTACAATCAGGATGTACAGGATGTAAGTATAATTTTCCCAACTCTTTGGTAAAAGTTTGGCATAGTTAAATTCATGGGTCTTTACGAATGGTATTGTGGTGATGGGGGTTTTCACTGTTACAAACCTGTGCACCTTTCCCTCTGTGAATAAAGTATCGAACTTTATTAGCTTTTCCCCTCTCTGACGTGTCCACTGAGAGTCCAAATTACTAGTGAGCACCTCTCTTTTTACAACCACATTGGGATTGAAATAAAGAGTTGCCCCGATAATGATACCAAGAATGACCTGTCCGAATATTTTGAATTTCCCAGCGAGCCCATCAGCATCTGTTTTTTTATAATCAATTCCTTTCGTTGCCGCGATGCGTTTAGCTTTTATTTTCAAATAGTCGTCTATAAAACCAATCACTCCCAGCCATAGAGTGCTGAGTATCATGAGCCGAACATAGACCTTATTAAGATTAGCCAGTAACAGCGTAGGAATGAGGATAGCCAGCAAAATAATTATACCACCCATCGTTGGAGTACCTGTCTTTTGCTTTTCACCCTGTAAACCAAGGTCACGAACGGATTCACCGATCTGCTTTTTCTTTAAAAAATTGATAAGCCTCTTTCCAAATACAGTTGCGATCACCAATGAAAGTATAACAGCCATCAATACACGAAAAGTAATGAACTGAAATAGCCCACTACCAGGGAATTTGATTCCATTTTTCGTTAACCAATTAAAAAGGTGATATAGCATCCGTTGTCCGTTAATTCATTTATAGTTAAAATCGCCTAACCCCAACCACCAAATTATTTATCCAATAATTGAAACATTTCCAATAAAACAGCTTTGTCATCAAAAGGGTATTTCACTCCTTTAATTTCCTGGTATTTTTCGTGTCCCTTCCCCGCTACCAATACAATATCTTCAGTTTTAGATAAGCTAACGGCAGTTTTTATCGCTTCTTTCCTGTCAACAATCGAAATGCATTTTCTCTTGCAGCTCACATTCACGCCGCTTTCCATATCCTTAATTATTTGCATTGGATCCTCACTTCTTGGATTGTCGGAAGTAAAAATTATTTTATTACTGTATTCACAAGCCACCTCAGCCATAATCGGCCTCTTTGTTTTATCCCTATCTCCACCACATCCAACTACCGTAACAATAACCTCGTGCCCTTGTCTAAGCCTTTTAATTGTTGTCAGCACATTCAACAATGCATCAGGTGTATGTGCATAATCTATTATTCCAATCACCTTTTCCTTAAGTGAAACCATATATTCAAATCTTCCTTCCGCACCTTCCAGGCCGCTTAACAGCTGTAATACAGTTAATTTATCTTCCCCCATGCAAACAGCTGCGCCGAATACTGCTAAGAGATTGTATGCATTGAAACTGCCTATCATCCTGAAATGAACCTCAATATCATTAATAGTCATAAGCAGGCCTGTGATACTATTCTCAAGGATCTTGCCTTTGAAATCGGCCATTGTTTTAAGACTGTAGAAATATTTTTTGGCAGATGAAGTCTGAAGCATTATAGCCCCCCTCTTATCATCTGCATTGCTGATAGCAAAAGATCGTGAAGAAAGTTCATCAAAGAATTTTTTCTTTGCTTTAATATATTCATCAAATGTTTTATGATAGTCAAGATGGTCATGAGTGATATTGCTGAATATTCCACCTACAAAGTGAAGGCCGGCTATACGATGTTGATCCAGGGCATGTGAGCTAACTTCCATAAAAACATGGCTACACTTTTCTTCTACCATCTTCGCTAATAAACTATTCAGGCTAATAGCATCCGGAGTAGTATGAGTTGAAGGAATTATATCATCGCCTACCTGGTTCTGAACTGTACTAATAAGGCCGCATTTATATCCAAGAGCTGTAAATAATTTGAATAATAAAGTGGCTATTGTAGTTTTGCCATTGGTTCCTGTAACGCCTACAAGTTTCAATGCTTCAGAAGGATTACCATAAAAATTATGTGCCATGATTCCTGCTGCAACTGCGCTGTTTTCAACTATCATATAACATACGCCATCTACAATTGAAGCTGGAGCATCCTGGCAAACGATTACTGCAGCTCCGTTTTCAATTGCTTTGCCTATATGTAAGTGCCCATCAGTGCTGCTTCCTTTTATAGCAATAAAACATGAGCCTGCAGAGATTTTCCTGGAGTCGATCTGTAAGTCATACACCTCACTCACCTCTCCGACTTTTGAGATGATTTCTATATTCTTCATTATTTCCTGCAGTATTTTCACTAATTCAGTGTTATGTTTATCGTTTGTCCTTTATTAAAATTTGTTCCTTCAGGAATTGATTGAAAGATTACCTTTCCCCTTCCCAAAGCAATTACTCTCAACCCCCGGTTTTCAAGAAGGTATACTGCATCCTTTAACCCCAAACCTGTTGCTTTAGGAACCACTGTTTTTTGAAGTGTATCGGGCTCAATATTCATTGTACCTGTATTATTCATTATGTCTAACTTTCTCCAATAACCTCCTATCGCTGAATCGACCCATGGCATATGCATTACAGAAAGGATCGAACTCAGATCGTTCTTTAAGCCAAAAAATTTATACTGTATACTATCATTTACCGCAGATGGTTGATACATCGGCTGGTTCATTATTGCTGAAGCATATATTCTGTCTGCAACTTCCCTGAATACTGGTCCGGATACCACCCCACCGTATGCAAGTTTCGATTCATTGCTGTTTTGAATGACTACTGCAATAGTATATCGTGGCTTATCAAAAGGGAAAAAACCAATGAATGCAGATTGGTAAATTTTGTTTCCTTTATTATACCCATGGTTGTCATTTGCTGATACAGCAGTTCCAGTTTTTCCTCCAAATGAATATAATGGGGTCTTAAGTGATTTCGCAGTTCCATGTTCGCTCTCTACTACTTCACGCAGGCAGTCCTTCAATTTATAAAGTGTTTCATCACTGCATATTTTATCAACCAATACCTGGGGTTTAAACGATTTTACTTCAACCCCCAGTTCACGAACGGAGTTAACAAGGTAGGGCTTCATCATTCTGCCATCATTGGCGATAGCATTATAAACCATAAGCATATGTAACGGTGTAACCAGTTCTTCATATCCATGAGCCATGAATGGAACGGTAGTTTTTGTCCAGGATTTTCCGCCAGGTTTTTTTATAAATGGCTTTGCTTGTCCAACAAGGTCTATTCCAGTTAAGGTATCTAAATGAAGATGATGTAAGTGTTCCCAAAATTTCAACGGTTGTTCGTGGTAGTATTGATCTGCAAGTTTTGCAAATGCTACATTCGATGACATTGCAAATGCCTGCTTTACAGTTATACTACCTGTTCCAAGATGGGAGTCTGTAATTTTTAATCCATAAAAACTTTTATGGCCACCCTCACAATCAACAATCGAATTTGTATCTATAAATTTATCTTCCAGCAACGATAACAAGGTAGCCACTTTAAATATTGAGCCTGGCTCAGTTTTTTTTCCTACCCCATAATTGTAATCTTCGAGGTAGTTACCATCCGGACGCTTTCCCAGGTTAGCTATTGCTTTTATTTTTCCCGTTTGTGTTTCCATCACCATGCAGGTTCCATGTATTGAGTTATTACCCACCATCATTTTCATCAATGCATTTTCTGCAACATCCTGCATATATGTATCTATGGTTGTGATGATGTCTTTTCCGTTTTCAGGCTCAATCTCGGCACCATCAACCGGAACATACACACCTGCCATGTATCTCATTAGCCTTTCCCCGGTTTGCCCTTTCAGGAGGCTGTCGTAGGTTCGTTCAAGTCCAACGTTTCTACTGGTATCCCCGCGCGAAAGCCCAATCGTACGATTCGCAAGAAGAACATAAGGATTTATCCGGTTATCACGAGGTTCAATGATAAAACCACTTTTGTTCCTTCCCTGCCTTACAAGTGCAAAATCCCTGAGTTTCTTATATTGCTCAAAGGATATTTTCTTTTTAAGAGGATAATAACGATCTTCATTTTCATAGGCCTGCTTCAATTGCTCCTTATACATTTCCGGAGAAACATCATTAAAAAGACCTGCCAACGAAATACTTAGGGAATCCAGGTTATTATAAAATCTTTTCCCATTATTTTCCTGCAAACCTTCTGCACCAAAATCAATGTAAACATCAAAAACAGGAATTGATGTACTGAGCATATTACCATCTTCGCTATAAATACTTCCCCGCTCTGCATTTATAGGTATGTACTTCCTATGAAGGCTATCACTCATGCTTAACCAATATTTTCCTTGTATACGTTGGATATAAAATGCACGTCCCAGCACAATGATTCCAAGTAATATAATACCCAGGAAACATAAATAAACACGCCACAATATGTCTTTTTTTACATCCAAGTGAGAGAGTTAGTTTTAGTTTTTAAAGGTTAGTTGCTATTTGCGATTGAAATTTAATAAGTGATCCACCATGCTCATTGTACTTCTGTACTATCCCCGATCCTAATAGGCGGGGCAACAAGTTCTTTCAAGCCTAAGGGTTCAACCGCTTTGATTAGTTCACTTTCCTTACTCCTGAATATCACATCTCTTTTTACCGTCTTGAACTCATATTCCATTTCCTTCAGATGCTGTGAAGTGGCATTTATCTTCCTATTGGTTTTATCAGCATAATGCCCATTGGCGATGTATAAAACCGTCAGTAATCCGATAAATAAAAAAAATGGAATGTTCTTTACAATCCATCGGTAATAAAGCCATTTCCTCCAATCCTTTTTGGGATTGCCAGGTTTGTTGTTTTTATTTTTTATTTTTCGAGACATTTAAGAGAGGGTAAGGTGTTGGTTCTTGACAGGTGTATGATTTTATTTCTTTTCTGCTATGCGAAGCTTCGCGCTTCTTGATCTTGAATTATTTTTAATTTCCTCTTTAGAGGCTGTGATGGGTTTTTTTGTAATAATATTAAACGGAGTCTCATGCTTCGTTCCATATACTTTATCTGTTTCTATTTCGTTAAAACTTCCTGATCTAAAGAAATTCTTAACGATCCTATCTTCTATTGAATGAAATGTAATGACTGCAATACGCCCCCCCGGAAGCAAAATTGCAGGCACCTGTTCCAGCATTTCCTTCAATGCACCAAATTCATCATTAACTTCTATGCGGAGCGCCTGGAATACCTGAGCAAAGTACTTGTTAGGATTTCCTTTAACCGTACCATGTAAGGCATTCCTGAATTCATTGACAGTTTCCATGGAAATACTTCTTCTTTGCTGGACAATAGTTCTGGCAAGTGTTTTCGCATTCGTCACTTCTCCAAACTCCTCAAATAGCTTGTGAAGTTTTTCTTCAGAATACGTTTTTATGATATTGGCTGCCTTTAGTTCTTGACGCTGATCCATTCGCATGTCCAGAGGTGCGTCAAATCGTGTTGAAAAACCACGATCTGGTTGGTCAAATTGATGGCTGGATACTCCAAGGTCTGCAAGAATTCCATTTGCTCCGGCTATTTTATGAAATCGTAAAAACCGGTTTAAATGCCTGAAATTGTGCGCAACAAATGTCACACGGGAATCTTCAGGCACATTCTTTCTTGCTTCCTGATCCTGATCAAACACTATGAGTTTCCCATGCTCATTCAATTTCCCGAGTATAACCCTGCTATGGCCTCCTCCCCCAAATGTGCAGTCAACATAAACCCCTGAAGGAATTATTTTCAGTCCTTCAATAGCTTCATCCAACATCACAGGAACATGGTATATCACCTGTTCCATTAGGAGTTTGTGTTTTGATTACCCGCCATAACTTCTTTAGCCAGATTACTAAAAGCCTCCGGTGAAAAAGTTTCAAAGAACTGTTGGTACTTATTTTTATCCCAGATTTCAATTTTATTCACCGCAGACACCAGCACAATATCTTTCTCCAATCCTGCGTGATCCATTAAATTTTTTGGCAATAGAATCCTGTTGGCAGTATCAAGTTCGACCTGGGTTGCTCCATTTAAAAAATAGCGCCTGAATTGCCTGACTTTCGGATCAAAATCATTCAGATTACTTATATTGGCAAAAATGGGTTTCCAGCTTTTCATTGGATATAGACTAAGACATTTTTCAAGACCTCTATTCACGATAAAATGCTCAGCCCCACCCTCAGGTAACTGCTTTTTAAAGCCTGCTGGAAGTAAAAAGCGACCCTTGGCATCCAAAGTAGCTTCGTATTCTCCGATAAAGCCAATCATTATGAGGGTTTTAGCTTATGAAATATAAATTAACACAAAATAACACTTTTTCCCACTTTCTCACTAAAAAGAAGTAAAACTTTTTTATCCACTTAGTTAATAATCAAATGGGGAGGCGATTTCAGGTGAATAAACCCAAATTGAAGGTGGATAACATGTGCATTGAGAGTGGATAACTGGGCAAGCGGCGGTCGGAGCGCTTCCAGCGACCTGAACGCTAAGGATTAATTGGGGTGTTTGCTTATCGCCTTAGCGTTCAGGTCGCTGGAAGCGCCCCGATCGCCATTGACTTATTTCTTTTTGTTATTCTGTGGCAGATCGATGATGAAACAACTCCCTTTTCCCAATGTGCTTTCGGCCTTTATTCTTCCCTTATGTGCAGTAACAATGGTCTTTACATAGCTTAAGCCAAGACCAAATCCTTTTACGTTATGAATGTTACCTGTGTGTGCACGATAAAATTTTTCGAAGATCCGATGAAGTGTTTCTTTATTCATCCCTATACCATTGTCTTCAACCTTTATACGAAGATAACCTGCAACGTTCATGGTGGTTAATGTAATAACCGGATTTTCCTTCGAGTATTTAACGGCATTATCGAGAAGGTTATTTATGAGATTTGTAAAATGAACTTCATCTGCTGTGATCAGATCATCCTGAGCGTTAAAATGAATTTCCAATACCCCGTGTTTTTCCTCAAGTGGAAGCCGTATATTATTCACGGCAGCAGTTACAAATTCATGAGCATGCAATGGTTTAAGATTTAACTGGATCTGCTGCTTATCCAGCATCGCCGCTTGCAGGATAGTTTCAACCTGCTTATTCATCCGCTTATTTTCCTCTTTAATGATTCCACTAAAATAATCCATCTTATCGCGATCATTGATCACCTTTTCATTTTTTAAAGCATCCACTGCAAGAGATATAGTGGCGAGTGGTGTTTTAAATTCATGCGTCATATTATTGATGAAATCAGACTTTATCTCACTCAATTTCTTTTGTTTCAGCAAGGCCTTTACAGTAATAAAAAAAGCACAGAATATGATGATGGTGAAAAGTACGGCACCTACTACCATCCATGACATTTGCTTCCAGATGATCGCCCTAACATGTGGCACAACTATTACAAGCAATTCTTCTGGTGACAAATTCTCAGAAATACTACCACTAGGGGACTCAAGACGGTAAACAAATGTTTTGTTATTGATCGTATCCTGCGATATTTTGTAGAAGTTTTCTGACTGTAATTCCTCACCCATCATAGACGTAGGTGTGATCGCAAATTCAAAAGGCATATCTTTCATCTCATGCTTTTCAAAGGCATTTTTTATCGTATTCCATATCTCATCCCTGGAAAGCTTGTGGATAATTGTAGGTGGAAATACAGATAATGAAGAAACTGCATCCTTATTCTTTTTGCGTTCAAAGGGAGAGAAATTTCCTTTTTGTTCGACAAGGTCATTGCCCGCAGTAGCGGTTACAATGCTCACGTGTTCTTCAAATTGCTGTTCTTTAGCATCCACAGCCTGCCTTATCCAAAGCACCTGGAAGAATATAAGGCCCATTAAAGAGAGAAAAATCAGGACCGTAATTATTGGAAATATTCGCTTCATCAGTTATTTTGCAAAAATAGTGTGGATCAAAGCCTTATCAGAGATCATTATTGATATTACTAAATTTTAACGTTCAATTACCTTTTATTTTTTATTATGCAGCTTTAGCAAGTTATTACTAATTTAAATAATTATAATTTAGATTATGATTACACCGGCATCTGGTACACTACTGATAGCAAATCCATTTTTGAAGGATCCTAACTTCATGCGCACCGTTATCTTCCTTTGTGAGCACCAGGAAGAAGGAACGTTTGGCTTTGTTTTGAACAAGAAATTCTCAAAAACACTTGATGAACTCCTTCCTGATATGCCTGAGTATAAAATACCTGTCTATTTTGGTGGCCCTGTGCAAATGGAAACATTGCATTTTCTACACCAGTATCCTGATCTTGGAGGTGAGGAAGTAATAAGTGGCGTTTACTGGGGAGGCAATTTTGAGACTCTTATCCCTATGATCCGGTCTTCAGAAGTAGATCTTAATAAGATCCGCTTTTTTATTGGTTACAGCGGATGGACTGGCGGTCAACTCGACTCCGAAATCAAGGAAAAAAGTTGGCTAACGGTGCAGGCAACGCGAAAACTGATCTTTAACAGGAAAGTTGAAGAAACCTGGAAAGATTCATTAAAACATCTGGGTGGGGAATATGAAATGATGATCAACTTCCCCATCGACCCTCAACTTAATTAATTGCTCATTGGGCAACACTTATTTCTATATTCTTTACCTTACAGAAAAAATTAGTTGCTCTACAGCCTTCTCAAAATACCTGCAAGAATTGCATTTTATCTTTATTGCCGGCGACTTATAATCAATAAAAAAGAATGCCTGGACTTTAAAGGCCCATTACTGATTGCAGCCAATCATCCCAATTCTTTCTTAGATGCCATTATTGTGGATACATTGTTTAAATACCCGGTCACCTCACTTTCCCGGGGAGATATCTTCCGAAATAAATTCTTTAAAAATATTCTGCATGCACTACATATGTTGCCAGTGTACAGGATTTCCGAGGGTGCTGAAAACCTGGAGCATAATTATCCCACATTCGATAAGTGTAATCAGATCTTCCGGGAAAATGGGATTGTTCTCATCTTTAGCGAAGGAGGATGCACCAATGAATGGCATCTCCGGCCTTTAAAAAAAGGAACAGCGAGGTTAGCATTAAGCGCATGGAATCAAGGAATCCCACTAAAAATTTTACCCTTAGGAATAAATTACAGTTGCTTCAAAAAATTTGGTAAAAATATTTGGTTGAACTTTGGCAGCATCATTACTGCTGAGAAAATTAAAGAACCTCTTGATTCAGGAAAAGCATTTATTTCCTTCAATAACCTGCTAAACGAGGAATTACAAAAACTCGTTTACGAAGTAGATAACAAAGATATAGACTCCGTCAAACGGCATTTTCAGACCCAGGTACCACGTTGGAAAATAATTATGTTGTCACTACCGGCATTG
>JADGPY010000213.1 GCA_017882205.1 Chitinophagaceae bacterium | reverse complement strand
TAATGGAAGACTCGAAAAATGTTTCCATAGTTAAGCAACTGTTCCAGTATTATGCCGAAGCCAATATGCAAGGATTTATGTCGCTTCTCAATCCTGATGTAGTTTGGATAGAGCCTGGGGATTCAGAAATTCCGTACTCAGGAACTTTCAGGGGACTCGCTGAGATTACGAAGATGGTAGGGATCACCGCAACGAACTTGCACATGATCTCTTTCCAGGCAAATACATTTTGCGAAAATGGTGATATGGTAACTGCCCTTGGTTGCAATGAAGCTCAAGTAAAAACTACCGGTAAACAATATAAGACCGAATGGGTATATGCATTCACCCTTGCGGATTTAAAGATTACACGTGTGCAGGTGTACATGGATACCCAGGCCATCGCAAAGGCATTTAGGGACAGCGATCAGGGCGACGAGGTTTTGGAAAAGGTTTCGGCTTTTCCAAAACCGACGCCTTGAGCGCTAAGAAACAACTTAGCCCCGGACGACTTAAATTGTCGTTAAATACTTTATCGCAGACACCGATGGGAAAAAGAAATAACTTCCTCCTTTTACGGTTACGAAACTTTGAAGCCCGGTTATATATTTGTTAACCGGCTGTCCTGGGATGGTAAAAATTTGTTCAGTTCCCTCTGCTGGTTTTTCCCGCACACCAATGATTGGATCGGGGTCATTATAGAGTTGTTTGAATTTGGGATAGTTTGCCCAGGTATATTGAATGAACTCGTATTGCCTGGATATATCGGCATTGAAGCAGGTAAACATCAATCCAACTTCTCCTTCGGGTGTAAAATTTGTTGGAGATCCTTCAAACGGGTCACCATATAATCTTGCACGGCGGATGATGCGATGCCTGTTAGTAAGCTTGATAGATTCTTTGGAATCATTGTCCTCAAAGCTATCTCTTGGATTTGTTCTCCGCAGATGCGAACCGAAGGGACATTTTAAACCGTCATTATCGATGGCCTGGTAATTAAAATCATTGTCATCGATACATTTCAAAGCTTCTTCAGTTGATAACTTTTCAATTGGATCTGCATCAGGCCATTTTACGATTGGCGCACCGCTTGGCCAGCGACCCATCATCTTTGCTGCAAGCTTTGCACTCTCCTTTGCATTTACAGTTCCATCTGGATTTTTGGTCTTTTCATTCAGGAAAGTCCAGTACCCTTTTACGTCCTGTTTCAATTGCCGAAGTACCATATAGGTTCCGTTCCTTCCAAGATCTTTTTTCCCAGACCCTGCAGCATCTCCGGCTAAGAGAGTGGTATCTCCCTGGGTTTCTTCCAATACCGGCGTATCCGGAAAAACATCGTACTCATTTTTATAGCCCATTAAAAATTCACCGGGCTTGATACAATTGTCTCCATGACTATGCCTTCCACTTCCTATAATGACCGGCTGTGAGATACCATCCCGGAACCCAAAATGTTCTTTATTTCCTGGCAAGGTCTGACCGTCTATCTGGAATACTTCTTTTAATCCAAGATTTGTGTACTGGCTGCTTAATTGATTATAGTATTCGATGGCAGTATCCTTATTGCTGCCAAAAACCATTAATAAAATATGAACTGCTTCATTATTTGGTCCACCCCATATCCATTCAGTGGGAGCGCTGCTATCAAAATCTCCCAACAGTCTTTGCCTGTGTGGAGTGGTCATCCCTTCCCTGAATTCCCTGGTAAAGTTTTGAATGTTGGGTTCTTTTAAGCCAAGTGCCCTTAACCCTTCAGCCGTAAAAGCGATATTCAGGCAATTCGTATCTGAATAGCCAGCCACACTCATGATATGCTCTGATTGTTCAAGGATAAACTTTTTAGCACTGGCAGGATCCGTTATGTTCAATAAAACATAACGTGAATACATCATGTGTTTGTAGCCGCGTACTATATAGCCTTGTATATCTGATAATTCTAAAGTTTCCATTCGTATTATTTTATTCAGTTTAAAATCTGTTTAGAAAATTTTGCGCCTCATTTTCATTCAGTTCTTCCATCAATTCATACCGTATAGCGGAATTGTTATTAATGTTTTTAATTGACAAATGAGGATAAGCGCAATACCACACAGCAGTTGGTATCTGCGTGTACCTGGCCCATGCAAGAAAATGTTCCTCATCGTATGCCCCTCCCCAAAATACAAACCGTGTTTTAGGAAAATCCATTGTATTGCTAAAGATGGCTGTTAATCCCCATCCTGATTTATCAATAAAATCGCCAAGGTATTGTTGCCAGCTTCCATCAAAATTGCTGAAGAACAGCACTTGTTTGTTATGGTCAAAAATAACCCAGCGTGCAAAATGAATAGTAGGAATGCCCATGAGTTTGCCTAGCCTAAATTCAGAATAAACCCTAAAGCGTGCATATAACATTAATGTCTTCAATGTGTATAGACGCATCTTCCCGGGCTTCATAGAAATAATCTGGGTAAACTGGTTCTGATTATGCGCGTCTTCATACCTCTCAAGCTCTTTTACATGAGCCTCATCGATCTGGCTGGGAGTAAGGCCCAGCGGCTTATCTTTCTTTTCGAGCCTGAAATGAATGATGAGGATCCAACTTACTACGAATAAGAGGACTATGAGGGTTATTGGAAGGAGTAATAGCGCGATCAGGATCTGCACCCATACATGCCCAAACCACCTCACCTTTGACAATGTTACCTTGTCATTTACCCATTGGTATTGTGGGTTTGCCAACACCTGTTGCTTAACTTCTTTAAACACATTTACCGGGATTTTTCCTTCCCAGGAACCTTTGTGCAGAATATTCCAAATATAATTTCTCAGTTCATTTTCCTTTATTATTTGTTGAACTGTACGCCCTGGTGCACCAATATAAAAAGAGGCTTCTTTAGTAACCCATTGCGCCAGGTAATTTTTCCTGGTTGCGGCCGTCCGTTCAGGCTGAGCTGGATATCCTTCACAACAGTTGTACAATTCATCCAGTTTGTCACCACCGGTGGTGGCTAACCTTAACAAATGTTCGTCTTCCTTTCCATCATAGTCGGAAGAGAAAACAAGGTTTACTTTTCCATTCGATAACTGGTTATCTAATATTACAAACCTTGCATAATGTATCGTGCCAACATCTTCAAATACGTGGAATGTTCCCGCATCAAGTTCCTCTCTTATTTTTTTTAAAATGATATCGAGTTTAACTCGTTGTCCTGGAATAACCGGGGTTACTAACGTGAGGGCCGATTGGTTCATAATGAGCTGGTATATTAATCAAAATAAAGCTGACTAAATAAATTCAATTATAGGGTATAATTGTGCTAAGTATCTTCCGGCGGGTAGGCAATTAATTCTAAGATTACTATTTTTTTTCAATATTGCATAAAAAATACCTAAATTAAATAAGAATTTCGCCAAACTCATATACAATGATTAAAAATATTGATCACCGTAATGTACTGCACTATGGCGAAAACTCATTGCTGGTAGTCTCAAATAAAAATGGTAATAAACCATACTGCCTTAAAATACTTAATGAAGAATTTCCTTCGCCTCAACTTCTGGCACAACTAGATAATGAATACGAATTTTGTTCAGATCCCTCGTCCAATTTTAGTCGCAGGGCTTTGGAAAGAACTACAATTGATAACCACCAGGCAATCGCATTCGAATTTATTGATGGAGTAGATCTAAAAAAAATCTTATCAAAAACTGAATCACCTCTTTTAGACAGGTTAAAGCTTGCTATAGAAATTGCCCTGGCGCTCTCGGAAATTCACCGGCAGAATATTTTTCATGGCCAGCTTACTCCTTCTAACATCCTGATAGAAAAAGGTACAGGTAAGGCTTATATAATTGATTTTGGTGTTGCTTCACATATCAGCGGGTTTAAAATTGAACAGGTTGAAAAGATAACTGATCATAATGCATTGATCTACATTTCGCCGGAGCAAACAGGAAGGATCAATAGGAACATCGATGCCCGTTCAGACCTGTATTCTATGGGTGTTATCTTATACCAATTATTTACCGGAACAACTCCTTTCGATTCAAGCGATACCAGTGAATTGATATATGGACATATTGCTCAAACCCCTGTTTCTCCCAGCGTATTAAACCGGGAAGTGCCTGATATTATTTCAGGCATTATTATGAAGCTGTTGTCTAAGAATGCAGAGGATCGATATCAATCTGCTTTTGGGGTGCAGCATGATCTTGAATTATGCGTCGACTCATTACAACACAAGGTAACAATAGAACCGTTTGAACTTGCCACTAATGATTTTTCCGGGAAGTTCTTTGTTCAGCAAAAGTTATATGGAAGGGAAAGTGAGATCAATGTATTGTTTAGCCTTTTTGACAAATGTGCACGGGGGGAGAAGGAGTTGCTAATGGTCTCAGGTTATTCGGGCAGTGGGAAATCTGCTCTGATATCTGAAATTCAAAAGCCCATCACTCAGAAGAACGGACTTTTTATAAGGGGTAAGTTTGACCAGATGCGTTCCGATACTCCCTATTCAGCTTTCATAGAAGCCTTTTCTGAATTGATACAATTCATACTAACAGAGGAAGCATCTGAACAGGCACGATGGAAGAAAAGAATATCTGAAGCGATTGGTTATTCGGGCAAAGTTCTTGCAGACCTTGTTCCCGGTATTGAAACTCTTTTAGGAGTGCAGCCTGAAGTAGGTGACCTAACGGGTACTGAAGCAAAGAACCGCTTCAATTATATCATGCTAAATTTCCTAAAAGCAGCTTCAGACAAGGATCAGCCATTGGTGATATTTATTGATGATCTGCAATGGGCTGATGCATCATCACTGAATCTTTTGAGAGTGATCATGAATGATAAAGATGCCAGGTTCCTCATGGTCATTGGATCATACAGAAATAATGAAGTAGATAATAGCCATTCTTTAATAAGAATGTTGAACGAGTTCCGGGAAACAAATATTCACTATGATGAAATTGAATTAACTGATCTGTCTGCGATTGACGTAGATACTCTTATCGGAGATTTATTGCGCACAAAACAGCACAATGCAAACTTACTGGCAAAGATCGTATACGACAAAACGAAAGGCAATGCCTTCTATGTACATCAATTCCTGAGATCAATTTACGAGGAACAATTTCTTAGGTTTGATTTTGATAAGTTAGAATGGACATGGAATAAAGACCTGATATTACAAATGAATGTATCAGGTAATGTTGTTGATCTCATGGCAGCACTTATTCAAAAAATGCCTGTTGATACAATTGATATTTTAAAGAATGCAGCGTGTATAGGTAACCGGTTCGATAAAAAAAGCCTGGCTATCATTAAACATATATCTGAAAAACAGGTTGAGAAATTACTTCATGAACCTTTGGCTGATGGGTTGATCATTTTTAGCGGCGGACAATACAAATTTGCTCATGACCGAATACAACAAGCCATCTATTTCTTAATTCCAGACGACGAGAAAAAGTTGATCCACCTCGAGATTGGAAAAGCCTTATCACAAACCATAACAGGAACTGAAATTACGGATAAGATATTTGATATTGTAAACCAATGGAACATTGCTATTGATCTTGTGCGCGATGAAAAGACCAGGCTGTATTTAGCTAACCTGAACTTAATAGCAGCCCGGAAAGCAATTACCTCGGCAGCATATCCACAAGCTTTTCTTTATTTTGAAAAAAGCTTGCAATTAATTACAAAGGACGGTTGGGAAACGCATTATCAACTTACGCTAAAAGTTACCGGTGAGGCTGCAGAAGCAGCATATTACTGTGGGGAATATCTTAAAGTGGATGAACTGGTTGAAGAAATTATCACCAATAGCAAAACCCTGATCGATTCAATAAAGGGATATGAGGTCAGGATCAAAAAATTGATTGCCCGGAATCAGTTACTCGATGCAATAACTCTTGGCCTGAAGATCTTGCATAAAATGCATATTATTTTTTCCATAAAGCCTGGGAAGCTCACCACTCTGTTTGCTTTATTGAAAACCAAGTGGGTGCTAAGAAATAAGGATACCACTTATTTTATTGGTCTTCCGGAAATGGAGGAAAAGGAAAAAAATGCAATAATGCGTTTGTTGTCGGATATCTCATCAGCATCATATTTTGCTGCCTCCGAATTAGTGCCATTACTGATATTTAAAATGGTACGGCTCTCTGTAAAGTATGGTCTTTCACGCAAATCACCTTATAGCTTTTCTGCATACGGTTTCATATTGAGCGCTTACATGGGTGAAATTGATCATGGAATTTCGTTTGGCCAGGTTGCGGTTAGCCTGGCTAAAAAATTAAAGGCGGATGAGTTGTATGGTTCTATCATGACCACCAACAATGTGTTTCTTACCCATTGGAGGAAACCACTTCATGAAACAATTGAAGACCTTGCTAAGGCTTATAAAAGTTCACTTGAATCAGGTGATACGGAATGGGCATCCTATTCAGCCCATAATATGGCTTACCAATTATTCATAATGGGGTACCCATTACATGAACTGGCAAAAAAAATGGAAGCGCTGGATATTCAGATCGAAAAGTTCAGGCACGATCTTACAATCAAGCGATTACGGATCTTCAGGCAAACAGTAGTAAATCTTACCACAGAACTGCCTGAACCTGAGAGGCTAAAAGGTGAAATATTTGATGAATCAGGAATCAGCCTTGATGATATTTCGGACAATAACAAGGTATATTTTCAGAATCTTTTCTTTCAAAAGATGTACCTGGCAATGATATTCAATCGCCCGGAGCTTGCTTATGAGTATGCTGCAACAGCAGGACGTTTACTTGAAAGTGTGAGAGGATCTGCAATTTACCCATTGTATTATTTCTATAGCTCCCTGACGATCACAGGCCTCTACGATGGAACAAGAAATTCTATTAAGGGTCGGGATCTTAAAATTCTAAGAAAAAATATTTCCTTATTAAAGAAATATGAAAAACTGTGCCCCGAAAATTATGGTTATAAGCGATTATTAGTGGAAGCCGAATACAACCAGGTAACAGGGAATGATACTGGGGCTAAAATATTATATGATGATGCACTAAAAGCAGCCAGTGAACAAAATATGCTGCATGACCTTGCGCTATGTTGGGAAAGGGCAGCTCAGTTCTTCATTCATACAAAACAGGAATTGCTGGCGCGTTTCTACCTCCAAAATTCCTATAGAGCCTACCAGAGATGGGGTGCTGAAGCCAAACTCGGACAGATGATGACCAGGTATAAGATACTTGAAAATTCATCTAAGTATGATCTTCAAAATGATATAATTGTTGATCCCGATAAATCGCGTGCCGGAGATGTGGACCTTGCAACTGTAATTAAAGCTTCATCCGCATTGTCTGGAGAGATTGTGCTATCAAGGCTCTTAAAAAAACTCATGCAGATCATACTCGAAAATGCGGGTGCACAAAATGGATTCCTGATTCTCGAAAAAGATGATGAGCGTTATATCGAGGCTGAAATATCGGTTGATAAAGAAGAGGTAACAACAATGCAATCTATTCCAGTTACAAATTCTGGTTTGCTGGCGGAGTCGATCATTAATTATGTATATCTTACGAGGGAGGTGGTGATGCTTGATGATGCCTCGCAGGATCATTTATTTGGGAATGATGAATACATTAAAGATCATAAATCGAAATCAATCTTATGTGTGCCGTTGATTAACCAGGGTAAGTTGCAGGCAATTATTTACCTCTCAAATGATCTTACTCTCGGTGCATTCACCGAAAAACGCCTTGCTCTGTTAAAATTGCTTTCAGGGCAAATGGCAATATCAATTGAAAATGCATTGTTTTATAGCGATCTCGAAAATAAGGTCAATCAAAGAACATACGAATTGCAGTTAGAGAAGAAGAAATCAGATGATTTGCTGCTGAATATATTGCCGGAAGAAATTGCGAATGAATTAAAACAGACTGGTCGAACTAAACCCAGGAGCTACCAGATGGCTACGGTTATGTTTACTGATTTTAAGGATTTTACCATCGAAAGCGAAAAACTTTCACCGCAGGAACTTGTAAGTATTGTTGATACGTGTTTCCGGAAGTTTGATGAGATCATTTCCAGGTACAGTATTGAAAAGATCAAGACCATTGGAGATGCTTATTTATGCGTAAGCGGCTTGCCCAATCCGGATGATCACAATGC
>JADGPY010000212.1 GCA_017882205.1 Chitinophagaceae bacterium | reverse complement strand
GGAACAAATCCTTTAATAGTGGTTGATGGGATGCCATTTGAAACCCAGATCCCTTCCGATTTTAATTTTGGAACTGCTGATGACCAGGGCTATGCCTCCCTGTTAAATATAGCACCCACTGATATCCAGGAAATTTCTGTTTTAAAAGATGCTGCTGCCACTGCAATGTGGGGTTCACGGGCTGCCAATGGAGTCTTGATCATAACAACCAAACGGGGCAGAGTAGGGAAGCCTGTATTAACGTATACGCTCAGAGCAGAACTGTCTAAGCAGCCTAAAACCATTCCATTATTGAATGGAGATCAGTATTCAAATTTAATACCGGAAGAGTATACCAATGGCAAAAACGGTACTCCGTTAAATACTCTAACCAATAAAGAGTTTGCGTACGATCCCAATGATCTCTACTGGTATAAAAATTATGGGCAGAATACCGATTGGTTGGGGGCTATTACACAAACAGGGTTTACACAGGAACATGATCTTTCAATGACAGGTGGAGGAGAAAGAGCCGCTTATTATGCGTCATTGGGATATCTGAAGCAAACGGGTACAACCATCGGTACAGATTTCAGCCGCCTCACTACCCGTATTAATCTCGACTATAATGTTTCAGAAAGAATAAAATTTAAAACCGATTTTTCTTATACTTATTCTGATAACCCTAAAAGTTTTTATCCTGGAAACGCTGCACTGGAGATAAGAAATGTTGCTCTTAATAAAATGCCCAATATGAGCATTTATGAGTACAACCAACAGGGAATCATCACACCTAACTATTTTTCCCCTGCCTCCAATATTCAGGGACAATATCCCAGTAATGGATATACCGGCCCTACTACTTACAACCCGGTTGCAATGGCAAATGCTGCAATCAACAGGGTTATAAATAACAGGGTTACGCCTCACTTCAACCTCCAGTATTCTATTATACCCAAGGTATTAATAGCTACTTCAGATGTACAGTTTGATATAAATAATACAAGAAATAATTCTTTTCTGCCGCAAATTGCCACCGGAAGGCCCACAACGGAAACAACTGTTAACAGGGCGTTTAACGGCGACGTTGATGGGTTTAATGTACAAACCAAAACAAATTTGATTTATACACCAAAACTACCGGAAAATCATAGCCTGACTTCTCTTATTTCATTTCAATCCTACGATAATAAGACGATCTCAAACCAGGCATTAACTTCTAATACTGCCTCTTCATTGTTACAGGATCCGAGTATTCCTTCAAGAACCCAGGACCAGGGACTTGCTGTTGCAGCAGGCTTTTCGCAAACAAGAAGTATTGGGGCTTTAATCAATGCACAATACGGATACAAAGAACGCTACATTATAAATGCCGGTTTAAGGATGGATGGCAATTCTAGATTTGGTCCTACAAACCGCTATGGATATTTTCCTTCAGTTTCTTCAAGATGGAGATTATCAGATGAAAAATTTATGAGGGGTTTAAAATTTATTAACGATCTGAGTATTAGAGCCAGCTATGGTTTAGCAGGCAATGAGCCAACAACAGATTATAGCTTCTACAATCGATATGGAAATTTTAGTTACAATTATCTTGGGTTAGGAGCGGTATTTCCACAAACTATTCAGTTAAATAACTTAAAATGGGAAGTAATTCATGGGCAGAATTTAGGATTCAATTTAATTATATTGAAAAGAAAAATTAATATAGACGCTGATATCTATAGAAACAGAACAACTGACCTATTATTTCCCAATCTGCAGATTCCAACTTATACGGGTTATGGATCTGTGCCTTACTTGAACGTAGGTACCATGGATAACCAGGGATGGGAAATAAATATTAATACCACCCCTGTTAAAACGAAGATCTGGACCGTAGATTTTAACTTCAATGTTTCTCACAATGAAAATATTATACGTGAGATATCTCCATTTTATGCGCAGCAACAAGGAGTAACTACTGCAAATGGTCAATATCTTGCCTATTTACAAATAGATAATGCTTTTGGGTCGATTTATGGGTATAAATACCAGGGTGTATATACAGATCAGGCTGCAACTTTTGCAACAGATGCAAAAGGCCAAAAGATAATTGGCCCAAATGGGCAAGGTGTTCCTATGAGATTCAATTATCCCACTACCGATTACTTGTTTCAACCGGGGGATGCTAAATATGCAGATATTAATCATGATGGTAATATAGATTATAAGGATGTTGTTTATCTCGGCAATAGTAACCCTAAATTTACCGGGGGATTTGGCCCTACAATTACTTATAAAAAGAATTTAAAAATCAGTGCATTTTTTAATTTCAGAAGCAGTTACATGGTGGTAAACGGTACCCAAATGACTACCACTAACATGTATGGATTTAATAATCAAAGTACTGCTGTGTTAAGAAGATGGAGAAATCCGGGGGATGTAACAGATATTCCAAGAGCACTATATAATTCAGGATATAACTGGTTAGGCAGCGACAGATATGTTGAAGATGCATCTTTTTTAAGATTCAGAACTGTTACTGCACGCTATACTTTTTCTGATCAGGTTATAAAAAGATTAAAGTTTAAAAACTTAAGCGCCTATGTGACAGCAGAAAATTTATTAACGTTCACAAAATATTTGGGCCAGGATCCGGAGGTTGCTCCAAGAGGTGTAACAGGGCCATTTACGATATTAACTGATAATTCTACCACCCCACCGGTATTTAACTTAACGCTGGGTGTAAGTGTATCATTTTAGTTTATAAATTGAATAACAGATTGTATGAATAAAAAATTTCTAACTATTCTTCTTCTCTCTCTGCTGGTAATATTCGGTTCCTGTAAAAAGTGGCTTACGCTGCAACCACAGGATGGTATAGTAAGGGAGGAGTTTTGGAAAACTAAAGAACAGATTCAATCTGCAGTAATTGGCTGTTATGCATCTTTATTGGCCGACCCTGCAGGCAAAGACAGGCAACTAAGTGATTATCTTTTTGTGTGGGGCGAAGCAAAAGGTGATATGATTTCCCCAGGTATTGGTACTTCCAATGACGAGCTTGATATAACCCATGTAAACACATTGGCGGCAAATTCATTTACAAAATGGAGTGCTGTTTACCGGACAATCAATTATTGCAATACCGTTCTTGATTTTGCTCCCGGTGTTTTGGCTTTTGATAATACACTTACTCAAACTCAATTAAATTCTTACCTGGCAGAAGCTCGTGGAATTCGTGCACTCATGTATTTTTATTTGGTTCGTAGTTTTAGAGATGTACCACTTAAACTTACATCTACCGCAAGTGATGATGATCTGCAGTTTTTAAAAAAGAGCTCCCAGGATACAGTGCTTAACCAGGTTGTTAATGATCTTTTATTTGCTGACAGCAATGCTGTATTTAGCTATGGAAATACGGCTTCTGATAAAGGTCGTATTACAAAATTTACTGTTAAAGCAATAGAGGCAGATGTGTATTTATGGCAGGAAAAATATACTGATTGTATTGCTTCCTGTGATTTTATAATCAATTCAAATAAGTTTGGACTCATAGCTGGAAATGGTGGCTGGTTTAATACTTTGTATTATAACGGGAATTCAAATGAATCAATTTTTGAATTTCAGTATGATGCACAAAGCCTGAATAATTTTTATCCAATGCTTGTTTCCAGGCCCAGGTATTATGCCTCCCAGAATGTTCCTGATAATGTATTCACGATTGACCTGGTAAATTTTCTTAACAAAGATATAAGGGCTGAAGGTGGTTCATTTAGAAATGATAACACCATTTATAAATATGTTGGCGTATCAGGGAATACCCTTAGGACTCAGGATGCTTCTTACGCTCATTGGTTTGTTTACCGTTATGCTGAGATTTTATTATTTAAGGCTGAAGCTTTGAACCAGTCAGGTGATGGTCAGGGAGCACTTAACCTTGTTTACACCATAAGGCACAGAGCGGGTGCCTTAGCCGCTACCGATTTAAATCCCTCTCCTGGTGATAAGAATGGTGTAGCTGATTTTATCTTAGCAGAAAGAGCCCGTGAGTTTGCTTTTGAAGGTAAAAGATGGTATGATGTGCTTCGCAATGCTAAACGTAATAACTATGAAAGGCTTGACATTTTGCTCAACATGGTTGCACTCGCTGTACCCCCAGCCCTGCAACAATCTGCCATTAATAAATACAGAAATAAAGATGCCCATTATTTTCCAATTAATGCAACTGAATTACAGAGTGATCCAAGTTTAGTTCAAAATCCATTTTACAGATAAATAAAAATTTATATGAAACATTTTATTAAATACATCGGAGTCATTGCCATTTGCGTGTTGGCTATTGTATTTTACCCCGGCTGTAAAAAACATGATATTAAACAAAGCACCACAAGTGATGTGAATATTGTAGATTATTTGCGCAGATATCCTGCGCAATTCTCAGAGTTTGTTAAGATCCTTGATAGGACTAACGTTAGTCCTTTCCTTAACGCTTATGGAACCTACACCGTTTTTGCACCTACCAACGATGCTTTTAAAGCATACCTGCTGCAAATAGGTAAAACTTCCACTGATGATATAGATACCGCATCATTATTGGCTGTTATCAGGTTGCATATAATACAGGATACCATTTCAACCGGTTCTTTTACTGATGGTAAAGTGAAATCTCCTACCATGTATGGACAATATCTTGTTACTAATGTAAATAGTGAAGGGGTCACTGTCGTAAACAGGCTGGCTAAGATTACACAATCCAATATTCTTACTGGTAATGGATATATTCATGTAATTGATCACGTACTGCAGCCTGCTACTCTTACAGTAGCCCAGTTGATCGCGCAAAATCCAAAGTTCTCTATTTTCACCCAGGCTCTAATTGCTACTGGATTATATGATACGCTCAATATAAATAATAACGCAGATACTACAAGGAGGTGGCTTACCTTGCTGGCTGAATCAGATTCAGTTTTAAGGGTTGCAGGATATAATAGCTATGCGGCTCTTAAAGCAAGATATAATAATACTGGTAACCCGAGGAACCCACTTGACAGCTTGTTTTTATACATGGCTTATCACATTCTGCCAGGTCTTAAATATGTAGCTGATATTGTAAACTTACCTTCTCACTTTACACTTGCTCCTTCATCGGTTATAGGTGTTACTCTGGTTAATCAAACAATACTATTAAACCAGACAACCTTTAATGGAATTTTTGAGCCTGGTGTGGCTATGGACAGGCCTAATAGCGATAATTCTGCTACTAATGGTGTTCTGCATGCCTTATTAGGTGACATTTTCCTAAAAATTCGTATACCGGTGAGAGTAGACTTTGATGTTGCTGCTCAACCGGAAATGCTTAAGCTACCTGCTATTTACCACCAGCCAGGCCAGTCAAAGAATTTTTCCTGGGGCCAATTAGCTGATGTAACATGGCAAAATCAAAATTTACAGTCAGCAGGTTATTACTGTGATGCAACTACGGGTACTAATAATTATTGGTGGAATGATGGATTGGGTACTAATTTAAGATTTGGGAACGCTGCTGCTAATAACTGGATTGAGTTTACCACTCCGCTATTGGTTAGAGGCAAATATC
>JADGPY010000211.1 GCA_017882205.1 Chitinophagaceae bacterium | reverse complement strand
GGTGGATGGGCAGTGCTGTAGATGAAAGAAATCTTGATAAAGTATTAACTACTTATAGTAATGCAGGATTTGGAGGAGTAGAGGTAACACCAATATATGGTGCCATTGGTTTTGAAAACAGGTATATCAATTTTCTTTCGCCTCAATGGATGAGCATGCTCAATTTCACTGTGAAGAAAGCTTCCTCGCTGGGAATGGGAGTGGATATGAACACGGGCACTGGATGGCCTTTTGGCGGTCCGCAGGTAACCTCTGAAGACGCGGCTTCTAAGCTCATTATTCAAACCTATACTTTGGAGGCAGGAAAAAAGCTTGATGAAAAAATAATTTTAAAAGATGAAAGGCAAATAAAGGCTAGCGCAAAATTGCAGGCGGTAACTGGGTATGGTGATAAAGGTGAAGTAATATCATTGTTAGATAAAGTAGACAACAACGGCATATTAAATTGGTCACCAGCTTCCGGCAGGTGGGAATTGTATGCTGCCTTTTGTGGCAAAACATTACAAATGGTTAAGCGGGCTGCTGCAGGCGGTGAAGGTCTTGTTATGAATCATTTGAATAAAAAAGCAGTAGATGATTATCTACATAGATTTGATGTTGCTTTTAATGGTCAAACTCCAGGCATACGGGCTTTTTTTAATGATAGTTATGAAGTGTACAATGCCAACTGGTCGCCCGATTTTTTTGATGAGTTTAAGAAAAGAAGAGGATATGATCTGCGTTTGTACCTTAAGCAATTGCAAAGCAATGATACTGCAGAAACTGTTATTCGCGTAAAAAGCGATTACCGTGAAACAATGAGTGATATGCTGGTTGATAATCTTGCTACCAACTGGACAAACTGGGCACATAAGAATAATCGCATAACAAAATATCAGGCACATGGTTCACCAGGTAATTTGTTGGATCTGTATTCAGCCGCAGATATCCCTGAGTGTGAAGCATATTTTGGATTGAGCTATTTTCCTATCCCTGGCTTACGTCATGATACTACGGATGTAGTTAATCCTAATTCTAATCCAAACGTTTTTAAATTTGCTTCTTCAGCAGCACATGTTTATGGAAAACCATTAGCTTCTTCTGAAACATTCGTTTGGATGACGGATCATTTTAAAGGCTCGCTTTCTCAATGCAAGCCCGAAGTTGAAAGATTATTTCTTGGAGGGATAAATCATGTGTTCTATCATGGAACAACTTATTCACCCGATGATATTCCCTTTCCTGGATGGCAGTTTTATGCATCAACTAATTTTACTCCTTCTAATAGTTTATGGCCCCAGTTAAGCGGATTGAATAATTACATAGCCCGCTGCCAGTCTGTATTGCAGGCCGGTAAAGCAGATAATGAATTATTGGTGTACTGGCCGGTGTATGATTGCTGGACGAATCCAAAGGGAACGGATATGCAGATTTCGATGCATAATACAAATGAATGGCTGACGCCAACTGCGTTTAATCAGACGGTTACTTCATTACAGAACCACGGTTATTCATTGGATTATGCATCGGATAAAATGTTAAGTCAACTGAAGTTAAATAAATTAAACGTTAACAAAGATGGTAGCATACAAGTGACTCCGTCTGCTCCTTTTCATAAAGCACTGATCATTCCTTCCTGCAGCTTTATGCCGGTTGAGACATTAGAGAAAATTCTTCACTTGGCCGATAACGGGTCTATTGTTATTTTCCAGGAACTCCCTAAGGATGTACCAGGGCTTTATGATCTGGCAAAAAGAAGAAATATTTTAAAAAAGATTTTATCGAGTCTGCCCTTTAAAAGCACGGGTGAAAAAATCCAACAAACTAGTTTTGGAAAAGGTAAAATATTTCTGTCAAATGATGTAGAAGGAGCTTTGCAAATGGCTGGGCTCAAACGTGAGGAACTAACTGAGAAGGGGCTTAAATTTATCAGAAGAGATCTAAGTGATGGCAAATACTACTACCTGGTTAATCACACAGCCAAGTATATAGATGCCTCTATTCCTTTAAATGTGATTGCCAAATCAGTGCTGATCATGGATCCACAGAGTACTGACTATGGCATTGCTAATTCCACAATATCAAATGGCAAAACAAATGTCCGCATTCAAATACAACCAGGAGAAGCGTTAATCCTACGTTGTTATTCTTCAGGTAATCCTACTGCATCAGTAAAATGGAAATACCTGGTTGAATTTGATGCTCCTTTTATGATTGGCGGCGAATGGAAATTGCATTTCACACAAGGGGGTCCAGAACTACCATCAGATCAAAAATTATCAAATCTTGTTTCATGGACACAATTACCAGATGCGAAATCAATAGCATTCTCCGGAACCGGAGAATATTCCGCAAACTTTAATCTCCCAGTAAAAAATGCAACTGAATATATTCTTGATCTCGGTAAAGTAGATGAGAGTGCACATGTTTGGATCAACGGGCAGGATGTTGGTATTTTATGGAGTATACCTTTCAAAGCTAGAATAGGCAAATATTTAAAGGAAGGAAATAATACCATCAAAATTGAAGTGGTCAACCTTATGGCAAATCGAATCCGCGATATGGATATTAAAGGAATCAAGTGGCGCAACTATCATGAGATCAATTTTGTGAACATCAACTATAAACCATTTGATGCATCTAAATGGGAGCCGCAGCCTTCAGGATTGTTGGGGCCGGTAACTATTACGGCAGTTAATTAACCCCAGGACTTTAGTCTTGGGATCAAACATGCATATTATGAAACATATCATCATTATCAGGAATTTGATCTGCGCAATGTTGATTTGTACTATTTCAACAACATCTTCCGCCCAGGAAGATCGTGGCTATAAAATCTTCCAATTCCCTCCTAACATGATTCCCCGAATTGATGGAGATACTAGCGACTGGGCAATCTTCCCAAAAGAATATATTATTGGTACTGATCAGCTATCAGATGATATGCATGACCACGCTAAAGCTGATCAAAAAAACCTTGATGTAAAAGTTAGGGTAGGCTGGGTGAAAGGATTAAACCGGTTATATTTTTTATACGAAGCCTATGATGACTACTGGGATTTTTCACTCACCAATTTGCATAATGATATTTTTGAAGTGGTAGTTGATGGCGATCTCTCAGGCGGGCCATTTATTGATGAACAACATCCCAACCAAACTTTAAACAGGTGGGATACCTACTTTTCTTATCACGGCGTTCATGCACAGAACTATCATATTTTTACTCCTGCACTTGGCAAAGATTGGACAATGGTATGGGGACCGGCTCAATGGATAAAAGAACTCCCTTATGCAAATTCTGCCTGCTCTTATAATTTTAAGCCCGGTGAACCAGGAAAATTAATTCTTGAATTTTGGATAACACCATTTGATTATGCAGGAGCCGAAGGGCCGGTTCGTGCTGTGGAATCTATTTTACGGGATAATAAACCTATTGAGATGTCGTGGGCAGTGATAGATTATGACGACGTAAAGGATGAAAAGAAAAAAGGTTTCTGGAATCTTTCTCATTTTCATACCATGTATGGCAATGCAAGCCAGGGATTAATTTTTCATCTGATGCCCCTGGAGGACAGATTTAAAAAAGCCATTGATGCGAAGTGGAGTTTTATGGTTACAGATATGAGTAGAAGGATGGTTTCTTTTAAAGATGAATCTATAGGAACCATCACAAGCTGGAAATGGGATTTTGGTGATGGAACTTCATCAACTGAACAATATCCATTGCATCAATATAAAAATGCGGGTAAATATATAGTTACACTTTACATAGAAGGTCCGGCCGGAAAATCGCGTATGGCAAAGGTTTGGGATGTTGCGGTGAAATGAAAAAGCAATGCTAATTATAAATATAACAGAGCAATTAGGTATAAGGAAATAGCAATGAACAATTAGCTATAACCAATTACAATGAACACTAACCCTTAATCGACAATTAACATGAATATTTCAACTAAATATTTTTCTTGCATAAGCATTGCCTTTATTTTGCTGGCACATAACGACTGGGCTCAGACGAATAACCAGCCTCATCTTGAAAAAAGGGGAAATGCTACCCAACTTATTGTTGATGGCAAGCCTTTTCTGGTGCTGGGCGGTGAATTGCATAACTCAGCTTCTTCCAGCCTGGAGTATATGCAGCCGATATGGCCAAAGCTTGCTTCAATGAATCTGAACACTGCTCTCTCAGCAGTAAGCTGGGAATTGATCGAGCCCGAGGAAGGAAAGTTTGATTTTACATTGGTTGATGCGATGCTGAAGGGTGCAAGAGAAAGCCATCTTCATCTGATTTTACTTTGGTTTGGTAGCTGGAAGAATGGGCTTTCGCACTATACTCCGTATTGGGTAAAAAAAGATTTCACTCGCTTTCCGCGCATTAAATTATCTAATGGAAAAGCAACTGAAACAATTACTCCATTAAGCATGGAAGGGTTAAAAGCAGACTCACGGGCTTTCGCAACGCTGATGAAACATGTTCGCGAAGTGGATACTCAGGATCATACTGTAATCATGATCCAGGTAGAAAATGAAATGGGAGTATTAGGAGATTCTCGCGATCACTCTACTGCTGCAGATGCCGCTTTTAATAAAAATGTTTCAAAAGAATTAATGTATGAGTTGGTGAAAAATAAGAATGATTTGCAGCCTGGATTTAAGAAATTATGGACGGATGGGGGATCTAAAATATCCGGCACCTGGAAGGAAGTGTTTGGAAACAGTTATTCTTCGGATGAAGCATTTATGGCCTGGAATTATGCTCAATACATTAACTCGGTTGCTAAGGCCGGCAAAGCAGAATATCCATTACCAATGTATGTAAATGCCTGGATCGTTCAGCCGGAGGATAAGATGCCCGGCGATTATCCGAGTGGTGGCCCTCAATCTCATGTTCATGATATCTGGAGGGTAGGTGCGCCAAATATTGATATTCTTGCACCCGATATTTATCTTTCCGATTTTACCGGAATCACTTCGATGTATTATCATACATGGAATCCTTTATTTGTTCCCGAATCTTTTTCTTTTTCTATGGGCTCTGCAAATGCTTTTTATGCAGTTGGGCATTTCAACGCAATCGGTTATTCGCCTTTTGGTATTGACAGATTTGATACAAATAATGTCATTTCTAAAGCATATAAAATTCTTTCCGGTTTATCACCAAAAATTTTGGAAGCGCAATCCAAAGGCTCTATTGAAGCTGTTTCGCTAAACAAAAAGGATTCAGTTCAAAATATAAATATTGGAGGATATATGCTTGAAGCAAGTATCAGAAATCCAAGGCGAAACAGGGATATTTTTTCGCAAATTGGCTATGCACTCATCATCAATACCGGCCAGGATGAATATACTATTGCAGGATACAATGTAGTTCTTACTTTTAAGCCATCAACTCCCGGTCCGCAAACGGCAGGCTTTGCGGATGTGTGGGAAGGCAGGTATGAAAGCGGGCAATGGATTGCCGGAAGAAAATTAAACGGAGATAACATTATGCAGAGTTATAGGCTGGCTGACGAAGCCGC
>JADGPY010000210.1 GCA_017882205.1 Chitinophagaceae bacterium | reverse complement strand
TTGCACCATAGTTCTTACCATTATACACTTCGTATTTAGCAAAGATGGGTCGCATATCCGGATAATATACCCAAAATAATTCTGTTTCGCCAACAAACGTATTCGTTTGAGCGGTGTACATATTTTTTACAGGTGCAATACCTAGTATTCTCCAAAACAATCTTGAACTTTCCTTATCGAATATTACCTCTTCTTTTATTCTGAATTTGTAGAATGAATCCAGGCTAACTTCTGGCCTCTTGGTTATATAACCACTAATATTTCCCAATGAATCATAAACAGCTACAGAAATAGTATCCCCACCGATTTTTGTTGCCACTTCAGCCTTAGTCATTGGGGTCGTGAATCTGTCATCTATATTACTAAATACGGTAACAGAATCGTCCTGAATCGCTTTGAATAAAATAGAAATGAAACGTTGGTTACCATTGTCCTCATTGGCCGAATATCTAAAGGGCAAATTCATTTTTTCTCTCGTATCAATCTCTCTCCATATTTTTTGCCGGTACACTGCATCATCTTCACGTAGATGCTCGTACACTAAAGGGGTACGATCTTTTACAAGATTTCTCTCAATAGCATCATCTGACCTTAATGACTTTTTAACAGTCACGATCGGTAGGCTATCGTTAACCACCGCTGGGGGTACGGAAGTGGTAACTGCTGCGGTATCAGCCTTTGCAAGACCAATTTCCGCTTTTGTTTTACTACCAGTTGACTTACGAGTAACTGCACGTTTCGTCCCCTGCCTAACAGGTGCCTTAGCCTTTTTTTTCTGAGCTTCCGCAACATTTACTCCTAGAGAAAATATCAATAGCAGGCTTAGAAGTTTAAAAAGATTCATTTGTACTTTCATAGTGTAATTATTTAGAATAGACTAAATCCCGGTGGATTTTGAATTGTTCGTGTTTTACCATCCGGTCCAACAACCTTTATATTATCAAAAATAACTGCGGAACCAGGTCCACACTGATCAAGATATTGTTTAGCAGGTGCCATACTTCCACTTGTAAGAGTAACTGAAACCGTATTTCTAAACTGTGGTCCGGTAAAATACATAGTAGCGCCTGTTACAGAGAAATTGGCTTGAAAATCGAAGTGTTCAAGATCTGCCCTAACAAACGGCTGACTCTTAAAAACAACTGACTGCATTTTTCCACCAGCACTTGGGCCGACTTTGATTATAGGATCTGGAATTGTTTTAACTCTAAATTTGAATGGTGAGGTTTTACCATTTGCTGTTACATTAATTGTGGCGTCTCCCACCTCCGTAACTCTTACTATACGATTACTTCCTGACCCACTAGTAAAACTACCACCACCTCCGTTAATTGTTACAGTAGTTTTATCCCATCCCGTTGGAGAACCAATTGTAACAGGATTATCAACACCTATATAAAATACCATCATTTTATCTGGCATCACTGCGGCGCCACCCGGTGTTCCTACTGTGTATTCGATATCTTTAGTGGAAACTTGCTCTACGTTTTGCTGATCTTTATAATGAATAACCACACTAATTTTATGAGGACCAGATCCGGTTGCAGTTGTTTTGTATATTCCCTGCCCTTCTACAGTTTGCACTGAGCTGCCATTAATGGAGATAATCGGAATAGCGGCAGAGCTATACGCACCTATACCCGCTGTTATGGTTAATTCATCACCAGGCATAAGATAATTGGAGCTTTGCCCTACCAAAGCGTCAAACTTGTCAATTTTTAATTTTACTTCACCAATCTTGCTATGGATATAGCTAACCACCTGGTTTTCTGCATTCTTTACATTATTTTGAAATTTGCTAAGAATTGTTAGCGCTGCTACTGTTGGAGTCATATGAAAATACGCAGCTGTAAATTCCTTTTTCTTCCCATCCTGCCCTATTGGAGGATCAATATCAATGGGGAGTGTCTTTGCAAATTTTACGGCAATTTCAGTATCAATAGCAAGCATCGCCTGGCGGTAGGCTAATAATTTCGTCTCCAAATCTTTACCCTTCCCCTGCGTGTCGAACAGTCTTGTAGATGCTTCTAAATTCCCTTCCATGAAATCCTCATTTCCATTTTTATCCAGAAGGGGATTCCCGGTGGTTTTATCCACTTTAAGTTCCGCAGCAACTTTAAGATCTTTTTTTAAATGCTCAATGTAATCATTCATCTGGTTGGATAAAGCCTGGGCTTTTTCTGCTTTTGGTTCCCATATTTGTGCCGTCGCAGCAGATTTTGGATCATCTAATTTATCTTTTAATGATTTATACAGAGTATTATTCGCAATAGTTATATTGGATGAAGAATTCTGCAAACTCTTATCAACTACCTTAAAGGCATTCAAAATCTCTGATGATACATTCAGCGCCAGCATTGCTGTAAGCACCAAATACATCATGTTGATCATCTTCTGCCGGGGCTCTTTAGGTAAAGCCATAATATTTTAGTTTTACTAGTGTTAAAAGAAGTTAGTTTTAAAGCAGTTCTAAGTTAGTTGTATAGTTTGTTATTCAAAACTTTTGAACTAACTAGCTTAGAACTTGGAACTAAGAACTTGTTCTTACCTGCATTGAAGTGATCATATTTCCGTATACCGCGTTCAATTTACCCAGGTTGTTGGCCAAGGCTCCAATTTGTTCTTTAGCTTTAGTTGCATCATCAACACTGGAAACCATCACCTGGCTTGCTTCGGCCATTTTACCATAGAAGCTGTTCAAGGCTTTCAGGTGATTATTGCTTTCATTCAACTCAAGCTCATAAACGGTGTTTAATGAGGAAAGGTTTTTAGTTAATCCCTGTACCTGCTCATGAAAACCCTTCGCACTGTCTGCTGCGTTATTGAAAACGCCCATGGTGTTTGCCGAGGTTGTATATGCCGTTGTTAATGAATTCATGGCCGTAGTAGCTTCCTTTGTCTTTGCTGAGAAGTCTCTGGTAGAATTAACAACATCGCCAACTTCACCCATATTCGATACTGTAGAGCCCAATTTGGTAAAATTGTCGCTTAGTTTTTTTAAGTTAGTAGGAGTAATATCAGCTTCCTGGAGCATTTTGTCCAGTGTTTGCAACGCAGGGTTGCCCTGGTTGCCCAACATCTTTGGTAATGCGTCGGCAAGCTTTGCCATTTCTTGTCCGGGAGGCGGTAGAAATGCATAAAGCAGAAAGATTCCTGCCTCGGTTAATAAGCCCACTGTCAACATTGTGTCAGCAAAAGGTTTATGAAGAATTTTTGCCCATGCACCGAAAATTACAACCGCTGCTCCTGCGCAAACGAGGGTGTTAACAATTCTGTCGGTTGATCTTGAAGTACCTGCCATAGCGTGATTTTTTTGAATTTTAAGTTTAGGTTAATGTTAATGTATAGCATAGCCTATGCTGTGAATTCACAAATAGGCCGTAAGACATTTAAAAAATTGATTCGAATAATGGGGATCTAGAGGTTAATTATTTTTTTCCCTTTTTATTTTTACTGGTAACCGGTGGTAAGTCAATTACACAACGGAAGCCGATATAAGATTTGGCTGTATCCTGGTATTCGTAGGCTCTTGTACTGGTTTGTAAGAAATATCCAACATCTTTCCAGCTTCCACCGCGAATCACTTTTCTTTTCATACGTGGAGGATCCTGATCTTTTGCAGTATACCGTACATCGGGGTTCATATCGTGTTGAAAATTATAAGACCCTTCATAATAATAAGAAGAAGTCCATTCTGCCACATTACCGGCCATATTATATAATCCGAAATCATTAGGCCAGTAGGCATCAGCCCTTACTGTATAGAAACCTCCATCTTCGGGATAGTTTCCACGTCCAGGTTTGAAATTTGCAAGCAAACAACCTTTCTTATTTCTTAAATAAGGTCCGCCCCATGGATAAGGAGATTGGGATCGGCCGCCCCGGGCTGCATATTCCCATTGTGCCTCAGTAGGCAAACGGAATGGTGATTCTGTTGATCTTTTCTTGCCAATCAGAAATGAATTCAGATAATGAGTTCTCCACTCGCAATATGCTGTTGCTTGTTTCCAGGTTACCCCAACAACAGGATAATTTCCAAAGGCAGGATGACTATAATATTGTTTGGTCATCGGCTCATTGTATGAGTAAGCAAAATCTCTTACCCAGCATAATGAATCAGGATATACCCTAATATCCGTCTTTAAAATGAATTTACCCCGGGGAACCAATGCGTTTTCTCTTTTTGCAGCTTCCTTAAAATCAAAAGTTTCTGAATGATATACAATTTTGTTTGCGTCTAATTCTTTCTGACCAAATATCCTATTATCAGGTGTTACAATCATCGCATCTATTTTTTCAATAGTTGCTTTATCACCCCATTTGATAGTATTTGCTTTTTTCCAATCGATGTATTCGTTCCCGTCAGCGCCTTGCTTTACATACCCCATTAGCTTGGCACCAATTGAATCGCGCACCCAATTGGTAAACTGTCTGTATTTGTTATTGGTGATCTCTGTTGCATCCATCCAAAAACCGCTGATGGATACTTGTTTATTACGGGCAGTAAATGCATAGTTAATGTCCTCATCACTTGGACCCATGTGAAATGTTCCTGGTGGAATGTAAACCATACCCGGAGGTTTAGGGAGGCTATATCTTGTCGTTGGTGCCACGCCATGCACCTGGCCGTCATTCGGTAAACCCTTGGATTTTGATTTCCCCAGCTTACCACAGCCCGACAAAAAAATAATAGCTGATACAGCTATCACACTTAACAACTGATTCTTCATTCTTTTTAACTTTGAGGGTATGAAGGCAAATGTAATAATAATTTTTTATTAAACTCCACTACTAACTTATTCTAAAACCTTAAAATTTCTATAACAAAATGCTAAATCATTATATCTAAACGGCAGATTTTGTTAATTATTGTCAGCGCTTACCTAATTATAAAATTCTTAACAACTGATTCTATCGCTCTATTTAGATCGGAGATTGGAGCTTCACATGCATAGTTCCGACACAAGTACAGCAAGGGTTTCGCACTCCCCGGCTTATCTTTAAGGAGGGGGTAATTTTTACCCTCAACAGCTTCAGCACATTGAAGCACTTTGTTAGGAATAAACCTGGTGAGCAATGCATCTCTAAAATTCTCAAAATCTGTCCCTATGATAGCTACCTCATTTACCCCATAAGCCAGGTCCACCAAAAGACAGCCCCAATTCCCAAAGGAACCGGGATATTTTTCTACCAGCTGCGAAATCCCTTGTACTAATTCAACGGCTTGTTGCTTCCATTCGTTGTCGAATACTATTCCAAGATAATGTAATGTCCATGCAATCACCCCATTGCCGGAAGGAGTGGCACCATCATAATTCTCGGTCTTTCTTACTACAATATCCAATTGTTGTTTGCTGCTATAAAAGAAATAACCGGATTCAGAGAAAAAATTTTCCAGTATATATTCCGTCAACCCACGAGCAAACTCAAGATACTTCATATCAGAAGTAATTTCCTGCAAATGGATACAGGCTTCTGCCAGGCTTGCATAATCATCTAAAAATGCCGGGTATTTTGCAATACCGTTTTTGATGGTATGATACATTGAAAATGAATCATGGTTCCTGCAGTTTGACCATAAAAAGTTGAAACATCCAATCGCCAATTCCGAATATTTTTTGTCAGAAAGTGCAGCAGAGGCCTTACAAAGCGCAATGATCATAAGAGCATTCCAACCAACGAGTATTTTATCATCAAGAGAGGGCCTTGTTCTTTTGGCTCTTTGCTCAAGTAAACGTTCACGTGAATTGTCCAGGGTCTGGTTAAGATCTTCTACACTCATGTCTATTTGTGATGCAAAGGAGGCTAAAGGAATACATACGCGTAAAATATTTTTATGCTCCCAGTTACCTCCCGGAGTTATGTCATAATAGCGGCAAAATATCTCAGCATTTTCCTGAAGTATTTGATGAACCTCCTCGTAGCTCCACACATAAAATTTTCCTTCTTCACCTTCACTGTCTGCATCCAAAGCCGCATAAAATCCGCCATCTTCATCCATCAATTCACGCTGGATAAATTCAATGGATTGTATAATAGAAATCCGGTAACTTTCTTTTTGGGTAATACGATATGCATCGGCAATTGAAGATATTAACAAAGCATTATCATACAGCATTTTTTCAAAGTGTGGTGCAAGCCATTCGCCATCTGTGGAATAGCGTGCAAACCCTCCACCCAATTGATCATATATCCCACCTTGGATCATTTTATCCAGCGACAGGCAAGCCTGAGTTAATGCATCTTGATTCCCGGTATAATGATGATAACGTAACAGGTAATTTATTACAAAGGTTTGAGGAAATTTTGGTGGATTACCAAAGCCTCCCCATTGTTTATCAGCTTGTTTCATTATGCCCTGAAAAATTGTTTCAGCCTGCATTTTAGTAAACAATTGTTCACCCTCAAAACGGGGTATTATATGATTCGTTTGTACATATCCGTTAGACTGTTCAATATGGCGAATTAGTTCTTCAGCCTGTGCTTCTACTTCCTGTCTTTTTTCGGTAAATAATTTAGAGACCCCCGTCAAAACTTCTTTCCAGGATGACCTGTTGTAAGCACGAACCGGTGGAAAATAAGTGCCGCCATAAAATGGCTTTGCTGAGGGAGTTAAAAATACATTTAACGGCCATCCCCCATTTCCTGCTATTGCCTGAACTGCATCCATATATATATGATCTAGATCCGGTCTTTCTTCGCGATCTATCTTAATATTAACGAATAATTCATTCATAAGGTTGGCCGTTGATTCGTCTTCAAAGCTTTCTCTTTCCATGACATGGCACCAATGGCATGCAGAATAACCGATGGAAACCAGGATTGGCTTATCCTCTGATGTAGCCTTTTCTAAAGCTTCTGGTCCCCATGGGTACCAATCAACGGGATTATGCGCATGTTGTAAAAGGTAGGGACTGGTTTCGTTAATGAGATGATTATTGAAATTGCTCATTGGAGATTTTTCGCCCCCAAGGCTTCATCCTCGGGTTAGTATCCCTTATTTTTTCTTAAGATTTGCTGCCAGGAAATTCTCCAATGCAGAAACCATGCTCGGCATCTTTGCCTGAGGGGCTTTAATATCTGGGATAAGACCAGCGGCAGAAGCAGCTTTAAAAGTATTTTCCCCAAAAGCTCCAATCTTAGTACCATTTTGATTGAAAGATGGGAAATTCTCAACAAAGCTTCTTACACCCCCTGGAGTAAAAAAACAAATTATATCGTAGTCGTTCTTGGCTAATATCTCTTTTACATCATTGCTGATGATCTTATATAAAACAGGAGTGGCATACTCACAATTGTTTCCTTTAAGCCAGTTAGTGATCTCACTATCAAAGGATTCAGAGCAAGGATACAAAAATCTTTCATGCTCCTTATGTTTGTTAATAACATCAAACAGGCTTTTATTTGTCCCGTCAGCACCGTAAAACACTTTTCTTTTACGGTATAGTATGAATTTTTGCAGGTATAGTGCCACTGCTTCCGTAATGCAAAAATACTTAGTGTGCTGGGAGACGGTAATTTTCATTTCCTCGCAAGTCCTGAAAAAATGATCTATGGCATTCCGACTGGTGAAGATTACAGCTGAATAACTAGGAATCTCAATTTTTTGCTTACGGAATTCCTTCGCAGGAATGCCTTCCACCCTGATAAATGGATGAAAATCAAGACTTACCTTATACTTCCTGGCCATTTCAAAGTAAGGCGACTTTTCACTTTCTGGCCTGGCTTGGGTAATAAGTATTTTGTGGATTTGTTTGCCAGACTTTGTGTCTTGTGATGCAGTGTTTTTAACCATTTGTATAGTCATACGGTTCTGCAAAGGTAAGAAATTTATGTTAATTTCAGTGCAATCTCTTAAAAATCATAAGTGTTATATAAGCATATTAATCATAGTTTTTGTAATTATGAGTATAGGTAGAATTTCTATTGCAATAATATAGAGTAGAAAATGCAGTCTGCCAATAACGAGTTTTTGCTTTATAAGGTCGTAGGATCTCAAATATCTTGACAAAAACAATAATCCAAGCATGGATAAAGACATCAGGATAATGCTGCCCTGCCAGCTTTTAGGAGAAAAAGCGAGCAGGATAATAAAAGGTATTAACAGTATACCTATTATCTTATTGATCAAAAAAACTATAAAAATATAAGAGTCAGCGGCTTCGCTCGTTCCAGATATCCAACCAAGAAATTTAATAACACAATATTTACCTATATAAATGAAGGCCAGGGCAAGGAAAGCAATTGGAATAAACATAAATCCCAAACCTTCTTTAGTCCAATGATAGTAAGAAAGGATCAGCCAGGAATAGATTCCACCTGTAATAAAAAATAAAATATTAAAAATCAGGGATGGAAGCTTTGCCTGGATTAATAGGTCTGTCAGTTGATTTTGACGAAGCGATGTATTGAAATAAACCCTGAAAATGGTATTAAAGTACCTTGAATAAAATGCCTTAAACATTCCGGTAAGTAGAACCAGGATTGCCAGTGCATAAAATAAAAACTCTTTCCCATGTTGTTGTTTTTCA
>JADGPY010000209.1 GCA_017882205.1 Chitinophagaceae bacterium | reverse complement strand
TTTTGGAGATCCTGCCAGGTAGATGGCACATTGGGAAAGTATGATCCTGGCTTCAGGATAGCCAATCACATGAACAGCCTGGAAAGTATTTGTTGCCAGCACTAGAGCTGTAGGGTTAGCATTACCAATATCCTCACTTGCTAATACAACCATTCTGCGAGCTATGAATTTTACATCCTCACCTCCATCGATCATCCTGGCTAACCAGTATACTGCAGCATTTGGATCGCTTCCTCTAATTGATTTTATAAATGCAGAAATAATATCATAATGTTGTTCTCCCTGCTTGTCATATAAGGCAATTTTTTTTTGTGCCACCTCCATTATTCTTTCATCGGTAATCACAATTTTATCTCCCTTCTTTCCTTCACCTGATGCCACATCTATATACAGTTCAAGAAGATTAAAGAGTTTTCGTGCATCCCCTCCGGATAGATTGAATAATGCTTCGGTTTCACGAACTTCTACCAACTTTGTTTTTAGGTATTCGTCCTTTGTTAATGCCTCCTGTAACAGGAAACTTAGATCACTTGTATTAAGTGGTTTAAGTACATACACCTGGCACCTGCTTAGCAAGGCACTATTTACTTCGAATGAGGGATTTTCCGTGGTGGCTCCAATGAGTGTTATGATCCCTTTCTCAACCGCACCAAGTAAAGCATCCTGTTGCCCTTTATTAAAACGGTGGATTTCGTCTATAAATAAAATAGTTTTTTCTTTTGTTTTTGATTGTTCTATAATTTCTCTTACTTCCTTTACCCCCGAAGAGATAGCGCTAAGTGTGTAGAAGGAAGCTTGCAGCGTATGTGCAATTACGTTAGCAATGGTGGTTTTGCCTGTCCCGGGTGGCCCCCAAAGGATCATAGAAGGTATCTTTTCCTGTTCAATGGATGCACGTAGGATGCTTCCTTTTCCGGTAAGGTGTTGTTGCCCTACTAATTCATCGAGCGTTTTAGGACGCATACGTTCAGCTAAAGGTATTGAAGCCAAGTTGTTGTTTTAATAAGAAGTGAAGGTAAAAATTATTTGATTGATGTAAAGAGCAATACATCCCGGATCGTTACAGGCCTTTGTTCATCGTTCAGTTCCAATACAATGCAATATCCATCAGGTCCACCAGCTTTTTTAATGGCGTTTACCAATTTTTGCTGATCGCTTTCAATTCTTCTTCCATCAACAGGGCTCCATAGCTCTTTTGTACACAGGCATCCTTCTGTTGGAGTATAAGGGAAATACCTTTTTGAATGATAATAATTCGGGTCAACCGTTGTCCCATGGGATATTATCTCGGTTCTTCCGGCCATTCCGGCATAGTAAGAGCCAAATAGAGGAAAATAAGATTTTACACTGGAGGGTAATAATTTTGAATACCATTCTTCGCTCCATACAGAATCAAGTATGGTGGTGTCCTTAATAAAATGACTGAGGGAAGTTTCTCCCGGCATAGTGAGCTGAATGTTTGTTGTAGGGCCAATAAATGTACTTTTAGAAACATCAAATCCATACATTCTGAAAATGCCTTGTGGAGTGCTGCCATCGGTAAGGTATCCGGGTAGGTTGCTCAGACTACGGGCCAGTTGTGGGATATTGAAAATAATTCCATTATCATCCCTGATGAAATTGCCAGCGCTGTCCCTGACTATCACTAAGCCGGGGTAGTCGCGGTTTTTTCTCTGGAAACTAAACATGACCACATTGCCAGGTAAAAAATCTTTCTTAAATAAATCAGGCAGAGGTTGGTTGCCAGGAAGTTGATTGTCAAGACGCCATTGAAGACTACGTAATATGGGGTTTTCTAAGTTGTTGAATTTGGTTTGAATTAGGTTTGCCAGGTATTTACGCTTTGCGCTATCCGCCTTATTTCTTAAAAGGTACTCGGCGCACATGGCAAATATTTTTTCATTCCTGGTTTGGAGAGCCAGCTCATTTATCTCTTTCGCAAATTGATCAGGATAATTTGTATATACAAGTTCAAGCAGGCTTCTTTGAAAAGCGGGGCTTCTTACATTGATTGAATCGAATGCATAACGGATACGATTGTCTTCCCATGGTGAGGTGTGATAAATAAGCTCCATGCTACCAAATGCATCCTGCCATAGTTCCTCTGTGGAATCAGTCAATGGCTTTGATAGATTTCCAATACTCCTTGTAATGCCTGCGTACAGTTTCGTACGGCTTGATGAAATTGTATAGGCTGCATAGAGGGCTGTATCCTTTTGCGCAAGAAGTTGGGAAGAGGAGTTAAGTAAGAAAATAAGAGTTAGTAAACGGATGTGAAGCATATGCAAAATTAGCAAATGAATTGATCAACACTAATTAACGTTGGCCAATATAAAAGCCTGGATTTTATCAAATGAATCAACAAGGTTAGCACCAACCCAACCATGACCTTCTGTTGGATAAAACACATATTGATTAGTAACACCCGCAGCCTGCAATAAATTTTTCATTGTTACAGACTGTGATGCTTTCACCAACGGATCTACTCCACCATGCAATAATATTGTTGGAGGAGAAGAGCTGGTTACAAAATTTACGGGACTTGAATTTGAATAGATAAGTGGATCCTGGGTAGGCGTTTTTCCGATAACCTGTACAAGAGCTGGTGGCACTAAAACATTGGTTGGATTGTTATACATATCAGTCATATCAGTAGGACCGAAAAAGGAGACAATTGCTTTCGGCCTAACCGGGGTACTATATTTATTGCCTTGTAATAGCGCTAAGTGTCCACCCGCACTGGCGCCAACCAATACTATCTTTTGTGTGACCAGGTATCCTGAAGTATGATCTACTATAAATTGCATGGCAGCTTTAACATCCATTTCCTGGGTAGGGAAAAGAGTTGTACTCGTAAGAGCCAACCTGTAATTGATATTGATTACTGCATAATCTGGTAACCTGTTATTGAATGAATCAACATAGGGGGTCATATCAGCTTTATCGCCCGCATTCCATCCGCCACCATGGATCATAACTATAACTTTGGTAGTAGTTGCTGAACGGTTTGAAGGAAGGTAAATATCCATTACCTGGTAAGGATCCGTGCCATAAGAAACATCCAGCATTGTTTTCGCGGTGACTGAAGCTGGAGTTTCTATAATATTCTTTTGACAAGAAAAAAGCAGCAAGCAGATCAGCGCTGAAGCAACAAGTTTGTTTCTATTCATATTTATGATTTGAGCTATTGTAAGATAAAAACAATAACCTTAAGAAAAAGTAAAAGTTCTACCTGAGTTTAGCCCGCTTTGAGATCAATTTTTATCTGTAATTCCTCCAATTGCTTCAAATCAATAGTTGACGGGGCATCTATCATTACATCTCTTCCAGTATTGTTTTTTGGAAAGGCAATAAAATCACGGATAGATTCACTTCCCCCCAGGATAGCACAGAGCCGATCAAATCCAAAGGCAATACCTCCATGGGGAGGAGCCCCATATTCAAAGGCACCTAATAAGAATCCAAACTTATGCTGTGCTTCTTGTTTTGACATACCCAATGCGGCAAACATCTTTTCCTGCAAGTCTCTTTGAAATATCCTGATAGATCCACCCCCAATTTCATTTCCATTCAAAACCATATCATAGGCATTGGCTTTGATGCTTGCATATGGATGCTGCAAATATTCATTGGCATTGCTAATAGCGGGATCATTGTTGATCATGGTTTGCACCTGTTCAGGTTTTGGAGATGTGAAGGGATGATGTCTTGCTACCCAGCGATTATTTTCGTCATCATATTCAAATAGTGGAAAATCAGTCACCCAAAGCAATTTGAATTCTTCCGCCTTCCTTAATCCCAGTCTTTCACCCATGTATAAACGCAGACTGCTGATTGCTTTTAATGTCCTTTCTTCCCTGCCGGCTAAAATAAAAATAACATCTCCGGGCTGGGCGTTTGTTTTGATTGCCCACTCTTTCAGCTTACTCTCGTCAAAGAATTTATCTACAGAGCTTTTTAAAGTGCCATCAGCATTATATTTACAATAAATTAATCCAGTCATGCCGATCTGTGGGCGTTTTACCCAGTCTGTTAATTCATCCAATTGTTTCCTGGTATAGTCTGCACAAGCTTTTGCTGCTATTCCCACCACCAGTTCTGCATCATCAAATATTTTAAATGCTCCTTCAGGAATTATTGTTTCTGATGGTTTGGAAATGCTTTTTAATATGCCAAGCTTCATATCAAACCTTATATCAGGCTTGTCGTTGCCATAAGTCCACATTGACTCTTCCCAGGTAATGCGTTTAACTGTTTCTGAGTAGTCAATCCCTTTCACTTCTTTAAAAATGAACTTTACCATTCCTTCAAACATCTGTAGAATATCTTCCTGTTCTACGAATGCCATTTCGCAATCGATTTGTGTGAACTCTGGCTGGCGATCTGCACGAAGATCCTCATCACGAAAGCATTTTACAACCTGGTAGTAGCGATCATAGCCACTCACCATCAACAACTGTTTAAATGTTTGCGGTGATTGGGGCAGGGCATAAAACTCACCTGGGTTCATCCGGCTTGGAACAACAAAATCCCTGGCTCCTTCCGGTGTAGACTTGATAAGGAATGGTGTTTCAATATCAATGAAGTTATGCAGGTGAAGGTAGTTTCTCGCTGCACGGTTTACCGCATAGCGCAGTTCAATATTTTTCTTAACTGCATTCCTTCTAAGATCAAGGAAGCGATATTTCATTCTTAGGTCATCACCGCCGTCGGTATCATCCTGGATGGTAAAAGGGGGTACGGCAGACCGGTTCAATACTTTTAAATCCGAGACAAGGACTTCTATTTCACCTGTTGGGATGTTTACATTTTTACTACTTCGCTCACTTACTTTTCCTGAAATCTGAAGTACGAATTCACGTCCAAGAGGGTTTGCATCTAATATTGTATTCAATTGTTCATTAAACAGTAATTGAGTGATGCCATAGCGATCACGGAGATCGATGAATGTTATACTTCCGAACTTACGGATGGTTTGCACCCAGCCAGCAAGGGTAACCTGCTTGTCTAAATCAGTTGATCGTAGCTCTCCGCATGTGTGTGTTCTGTACATATCTTTAGTTCTTAGCTATTAGTTTAGTTTGATAGTTAATCAGTTAGTTCGTTTGTCAGCTCCGCAGGCAGCTTAGGAGGCAAAGATAATGAAGATTATTTCCATCTATTTTGCCATGGAACAAACTAATACGTTATTTTTGCCGTTTGTAAAACCTAACCAACCTACCCAGTATGAAAAATTTCCTCATCGCGCTTCTATTCCTATGTAATTATACTTCGTTTAGCCAGGGCAACAATTATGAAAATGCCTGGAAGGCTTTAAATCAAAATAAAAAATCAGAAGCCGAACAATTACTTCTACAAGTTCCTAATGACCCATCCAATTTTGAAGATGCCTATATCAGCAACATCTATTTAAAAAGCTATAATGGTAAAGAGAAGGATATCACAGATTTTGCAAGTTCATTCTATGCAAAATCAAAAGATCCCTATCCATATATATATGCTTTGTGGTTTAATAATGCACTTTTAGGTCAATATGGGAAAAAGACTTATGAACATCAGTCAAAGCTTATTGAACAGTTAATTGCTGATGACAAGGCACCAGGAACATTGGTTGCCGGGGCCAATTATCAGAAAGGGATGGAAGCTCTTTTTTCGGCAAACTTTAAAAAGGCTCAACAGTATTATGATGCTGTTGGGAATATTAAAAACTGGCAATATGCCGGGCCTTTTGAAAATCTATCAGAAAGTGGCTTCAATAAAACTTATGGCCCCATTGAGCACCCGGAACCCAACGCAACATTCAAATCAATTGCCAATGCAGATATAAAATGGTTTACTCCTTCGGCTGAAATTAAAGATGGCTGGACGCCTGTATGTTATCAATTTAACAAACAAACGGCCATTGTATATGCACAAAATTTTGTGTCCTCACCAATTGACCAGGCAGTGTATTGTAATGCCGGCTTTTCAGGTTCAGTAAAAATTTGGGTAAATGATGAGTTAGTTATTTCTGAAGCAAAGGAAAGAATTACAGAAATGGATGCATATACTGTAAAGGTTGATCTAAAAAAAGGAGTAAACCGGGTATTGGTTCAACTTGGTTTTACATCGAACTCATATCCTAATTTCTGCATCAGATTTACAGATGAAAAATTTAAACAGATACAAAATATTTTGGGTTCACCAACATATAGCCCCTACCCTACAAATTTAAATAGTACCAAGAAATATGCTGTAATACCGCAATTTGCAGAAACTTTCTTTAAAAATAAAATTGCGGATAAACCGGCTAATCTTATTAACTATTTATTGCTTGCTGATGTGTACATGCGTAATAGGAAATTATTAGAGGCCAGGGATTTAATAAGCGAAGCAATTAAACAAGCACCAGACAATTCTTTGCTTAGATTAAAGCTCATTGAGATCTTGATAAAAGAAAACAACAGAACCTTGTTACTGGAGGAAGTTGAAAAAATAAAGCAGTCAGATCCCGAAAGCCTTGTTGTCCTGGATTTGAATATTAAGGAATTTTTTAATAATGAAAAATATGAGGATGGGGCCAATGAGCTTGAAAAAAGAATAAAGCTTTATGGAGAAGATGAAAGTACTTACGGATATAAGATATTGCTGTTGATACATGATAAGAAATATGATGATTTAGTGAAGGAAGCGGAAAAGATGTATGAGAAATACCCCGATAATTCCAAATTAGTGGATATGATGTATAGTATTAAAAAAGAGGTATACAAGGATGCAAAAGCAGCATTTCGCGTTTATGAAGTTTATATGAAAACAAATTTCCAGGATGCTGTATATAATAAATATGCTGAACTTCTTTCTGAAGCCGGCCAGAATGACAAAGCGCTGGATGTAATAAGAAAACTAAGTGAAATATTTCCATATAGCTCAGTAGCTTTTTATGATTTATCAAAAAATTATTATACTGCGAAGCAGTATGACAAGGCGGAAGATCAGATTAGAAAGGCCTTATCCTTATCTCCATACAATGAAAAGTACTGGGAGCAATTAGGCGATATAAAGAGTGAGAAAAAAAATAACGCAGATGCATTAGACGCCTATAATCAGTCTCTCAAATATGATCCCAATCAATATGATATTATTAATAAGATAAGAAAGCTTAATGGAAAACCAGAGCTGAATAAATTGTTTCCCGAAATAGATATTGCAAAAACGATCAAAGAAGATAAGGCTTCGGAGGCTAAAAATATTGATTACGGTTATTATTATATTCTTGATCAGAAAGATGTGATATTATACCCGGGGGGAGCAAATGAAGAATATTATACCACGATAATAAAAATTACAAATGATAAAGGTATTGACAAGTATAAAGAATCTTCTATTGGTTATGACAATTCACAAACACTTCTGATTGAAAAAGCAGAGGTGATAAAGAAGAACCAGGCTAAGATACAGGGAGAAAGAAATGATAACCAGGTTGTATTTGCTAATCTTGAAGCAGGGGATATCATTGTATTTAAATACCGTTTGCAGAGCTATGTGTATGGACGTTTGGCGAAAGAATACTGGGATAAATATTATTTTGACGCACAGATCTATTGTGCTATAACAAGATATAATCTTTTGGCTCCGGCAGATCAAAAAATCAATTACACTGTCATTAATTCCAGTATTCAACCTGTCACTAAAAACATTGAAAATTTTAAACAATATTCCTGGGAAGCACTAAATCCTGAACCTCTAAAGAACGAGCCTCTTATGCCTGTAATAGCTGATATAGGCGCTATGTTGCATGTGTCAACAATTTCTTCATGGAAAGAAATTGCTGATTGGTATAGTGATATAAGCAATAATAAAGCTGAGGAAGATTTTGAAATAATTGCTTTATTCAAAAAGCTATTCCCTGAAGGTCAAAAGCCAATGACCCAGTTCCAAAAAGCTAAAATAATTTACAATTACATAGAATCCAATATCAGGTACAGCTCGGTTTCTTTCAGGCAAGGTGCTTTTGTTCCACAAAGGGCTTCCAAGACTTTAACTACAAGGCTTGGCGATTGTAAAGATCTTTCTAGTTTATTTGTAACATTAGCACACATGGCAGGAATAAATGCACAAATGGTTTTGGTAGATACAAGAGATAATGGCGAAAAGCAAATTGCCTTACCAAGCGTTGAGTTTAATCATTGTATTGCAAAAGCTGTTTTAGACAATAAGAATTATTACATTGAGCTTACAGATAATTATTTGCCGTTTGCAAGTTTGCCCAATAATTTAAATAGGGCTTCAATATTAGAGATTCCTTCAACAGTTAATGCAAGCAAACAAGAACTTCAGTTATTGAAGGCAGATAACAGAACAAAGGATGTTATCAAAAGAATCGTAGACATCAAGCCTAATGAGACTGGTCTGAATGTAAGTGTAAAAAGTATTAAGTATGGCAATCTTTCTTCTGAAGTAAGAAGTCAGTACCTGAATCTTGACAATGATAAACAAATGAAAGACATGGAGAAGGTAGTTGCCAATGGTTATAAAAATAATGTAAAACTAGAGCAGGTTAGTTTTAAAGATCTTGATAAGCTGGATGATTCTGTCGCATATTCCTATAGTTATAAAGTAAAGAATGAAATTTCTCAGATAGGAAGTTTAAAAACATTCAGAATTGTTTATCCTGATGTTGTTGCTTCATTGGATAATTTTTCAGCGGACACAAGATCATATCCTATAGAATACTGGAGCTATGAAGATGCTGATAATTATCAAACAACTGTGAATATTACGGCGCCTGCAGGTACAAAATTTGTTGAATTGCCAGTTTCGCAATCCTTTACTTTTAAAGACATGAAGTATATTCTCCGGTACTCACTAAAGGCTCCTGATAAATTAATGATCACCAGAGAATTTTCAAATGGCAGGCAAAATATAGCTGCTGCAGATTATGTTGGTTTCAAATCTTTTTTTGAAAAAATTGTTGCAGCAGAACAGAATTTTATTGCATATAAATAGGGGCTTTCTAATAAATTATTCACTAACACTCACCCGTACGCCTTCACTATGCGCTGTAAACTCCGGCGCATACATGCATTGAATGGATGTAATTCCATTGCTGAAATTACCGCTGTGTGTTACAAACAGGGGATACTCAAAAACAAAGGTTCCTTTAGGAAGCCAGCCAAAAAAGAAGTTGGTACTGGCATCTTTGGTTGATTCGTAATATCCGAGAGCTCCCTGGTATTTGTATTCACTGATAACATTTACCGGTTCCATGCAGGAGGCGCGCATATCTTTCATGTGTACATATTCCATTTCGCGATCAACTCTTAGCTCTATTCTCACTTTTATCTTATCACCTACTTTCAATGGAGTTCCGTCTTCAATTGGAGAGAGCACAGGCCCGCGATCAGTGTTTTTCTCAATAAATAATTTCTTGCTAAGTTTTAAAGGGGTTTCGGCGAAGGTGATCTTATCCAGGTTTTCGAAATACTGCCAATACACGGCTCCCCAGGAGGCACCTGTGGGTACTTTTGATTGTACCGGAGTTGAAACCGTTACTGCTATATTTCCCATATCCGGTGTTAC
>JADGPY010000208.1 GCA_017882205.1 Chitinophagaceae bacterium | reverse complement strand
TTTAACAGGGCCTAATAAAGAATTAAATTTCAATTCTAATCCTTTTGCCATCATGCTAAAAAGTAATCCCAACTTAGCAATAGATAGCAATTACCTAAGGTATAAGGCATTGAGAAAATTGAATTTTAGTTTTGGTATTAAACTGGATCCGAATCTCCATTTTAATGGCTTTTCATCTGGAGTAAAATATGCCTTGCTCGATTATAGAGATACAACTACCTCAAAGTTACTTTTCGAAAATTTGCAAAATGATAGTTTAGGTAAAGAAGCAGATGAATTGCAAATTGAATTAGTTGAATATGCACAAAAGAAATATCCTAATGATAGGAAAAAACTAAAGGGGTTTATGGAGTTAGTACACGTTTTCTTTAACGATAATGTTCCCTTTAATAAATTAGATTCTGCTTTTAAAAAGATAGTAAAAGAGAGTGCCCAAGAAAATCATTTGGTTCATATTTTAAAAATTGTAGACTCCAATTCCGGATCAAATATGATAACAGCTGAACATCATGTATTTGATAGTTTGAAAATACCAATAAAAAATAATTTATTGTGGACAATCGGCATAAGTGATACTACCTATAAGGACCAGTTTTTCTTTTCTAATATCCTTGCTTCAACAGAATTATCGAAAGGGTTGGGCAAGACAAAACCAGGATCTAATTGGGAATTCGACGTTAAGGCCTCGGCAAATTTATTAAATGATACTACTGTTGCTAATAGGAATTTAAAGAGAAGTATTTTCAGTTTTGAGCCAGGCTTTAATTATGTTATAAGAAATAAAAGCAATGACCAATCATTTCTTGAATTGAAATTCAGTGGGTGTTATAATCATACATTTAGTGGATTATATAAAAATGAAAAACAGGATAGTCTTACTATTAATGGAACAATACGGGTGCGCATTATAAATGATATTTGGATACCGCTGGAGTTTAAATATGATCCAAGATCAGGCAATATTTTCGGTTTCCTGAATATCAGGCTAAATTTTACAGGGCAAGGGAAGAAATAAAACGGTTCAGCGCAATAATGGAAGTTTAATCATGGTCAATTGTCTGAACCTTGATTTTCATGATTGGCGGGTAAAAAAAGGGCGACCATGAAGGCCGCCCTGTTATTAATTACAATGATGAAACTCCTATTGAAGGATGATCATCTTATTTGAGTGTCACGCCATCGAAGATGTTGTTGCCGTTCGACAGGTTCATCATATTGATCCCCATTCAACTCACATCATGTATGTTGTTGTGAGTAATATTTTCCCGCGAGGCGAAAAATCACTAACGTTGTATTAATTTAAGCAGTAGATTTATCGTTCAAAAATTACCAAAATACCCTTTTATGAAATACTTAATTAGCCTGCTTATTACTTTCTCTATTACAACCCTTTGTCAGGCACAAAACGACAATCCTTCTCCAGCCTCTTTAGAAAGCTATTCTAAGTTTGATTTTGTTCCGGGAGAAAGAGTCATCTTTTTTGATGATTTTTCACAGGATAATATTGGTGATTTCCCTTTAAAATGGAATACCAATGGCAAAGGAGAAGTGGTTACCAATAACCTGTATCCGGGCAAGTGGCTTAAAATGCGCGATGCCGTTACCTATCTTCCGGAAATAACTTCAAAAAAATTCCCTGAGAATTATACCATAGAATATGATATGGTAGTAACAGGGGAAGACCGCCAGGGATCTTTTAATTTAGAGTTTACATCATTAGCCAATAAAGGTCAGGTACCCGCCGCCTCTGACCCCTCTGGCAATGCCGGCTTGTTTTTGACCACTGAAATGGCAGGCGACGGAAGCATTCGCTACTTAACGAAAACTACCCTCTCTAACGGGGAAGATGGTGGAGCAACTACGGATATCAACGATGCCACTCTTACCGGTAAACCCGGAGAAAAATTTCATATATCCATAGCCGTTAATAAACAAAGATTCAGGTATTACATTAATAGTACAAAAGTACTTGATCTGCCGAGATTATTGCCAGAAGCAAATTATAATGCTTTCATCTTCCGCATGTGGGCATGGGGTACAGATCATGTCTTCGATGCACTTTTTTCCAACTTCCGCTATGCAGAAGGAACAACAGATGTTCGCAGTAAACTTATTACAGAAGGAAAATTAGTGACCAGAGGTATTTTGTTTGATGTTAATTCTGATAAAATAAAAGCAGAATCATATGGCACATTAAAAGAAATTGCACAGGTACTTAAAGATAATACTACCGTTAAAGTAAAGATCATCGGGCATACTGATAGTGATGGCAATGCTGCAGCTAACGTTGATCTCTCAAAAAGAAGAGCAGCCTCTGTGAAAAATTCATTAAACAAAGATTTTGGTATTGATGCATCCCGAATGGAAACAGATGGAAAAGGCGCCTCAGAACCAGCCTCTCCTAATACCACCCCTGAAGGCAAGGCTAATAACAGAAGGGTTGAGTTTATCAAGTTGTAAATTATTTTTTCGTTTTTCAACAACTTTAAATCTTAACTTATGGTAACCAGAATTTATATTTTATTCATCTGCTTTATTTTTTCTTCTCAATTACTTCTAGCCCAGGATGCGGGTACAACCCTTCAAGCTGAAGACCCTTCCTATTTGCCCGCAAGTTCGGTTAATATTAAAAAAAGTCCAGGCTCTACTCCAAAATCTGAAGTGATCAATGCCATTGAGCAAAGTGGCCTCTATCCCTACAAGGGTCATGCATGCGAGGATGTAAGCATGTCTTTTGAAGTAGGCGATAACAATAAAACTTATGGGTCAAATGAATATTGCAGCATTAACCTGAGAATAGTACAATATGGATCACAGGCAAAAGAAATATTTAATCAATTAAAACCTTATGATATAACGCTCCGGGAACTTCAGGGTTTTGCCTCATCTTCAAAAACAGAACCTGATCCTAACGGTTCAAGAAAATCCAGAACAGTTAATGAAGCAGATGTAACTAATGGAAAAATGGTTCTGGTTATAGATGTCATTGGATGTGTTGAGAGCCGCTACAAGGAATACACCGTCATCCATTACAGGTCTGCTGCTTTAGTTGGCACCACCATTATCACCATCATGGGCACCTACTATTATGAAGAGGAAGCGCTGGCTAAAAAAATTCACTCCGAAATAATTGAAAACATCAATAAGGGTTTCAGGTAAAATGCTATACATGCGTCTCATCATCCTTTCTTTTATTCTCTCTTCACTGCTTATTTCAAAATTTTGCGTAGCACAAAACGACTACCAGTATTTACCAGATTATAAAGGCAACTGGAAAACCAACGTTATTGTGCAGGAAAGATTATCTCCCTATAAATTAACCGCTGAGGAGAAAAAGATACTGCTTCAAAAAGCCGAAACCGCTACTCAACTTATTAAAATTTTTCCCAGCTTCAATCCGCCAAGAGGAATGGAAATGACCGCTATAACTGAGATGAGGTACCTGATGGATTACGAAAAGGTGAAACTGAAACCTACTACTCCTCTGCCATTGCAATTGACAATATCTATGGGAGATTATATTAGTTATAAAGGTAAGACGATGGTATTCCCTGATAAGGAAACGTATGCACATATCACCTTATTTTACAATAACACTGAAGCGGTGTTTAATGGATACTCACTGTTTTCTGAAAAATTGTATGATCAGCAGGGCAATCAATATTACTTTGAACCTACAGTTTATAAAACTTTTGATAATGCCACGATTTACAACAATAATGAGATGATGTTTATCCAGCCGGGGAAAAATCTTTGGGTACCGGTAACTGCCAAACAGTATCTTGAAACCTTATTATACCATTATGGGAAATTAATTGGAGAAGGCCATGCCGATAACCAGATGGTATTAGATAACATAAAAGAGGAGTTAAAAAATCTACAAGCGGAAGATCAGAACAAGCCCGCCTATTGGAATACCCAGTTTGGCAGTAGTCTATCTAATCTTGCGTTTGAAAAAACAGCGAACACAACTGCAATCGTAAGGTTTAACCCCGACTATTTTGATAAATCGAAGCCGCGAACATCCATTCAATTACTGGTAGTTGAAGTTGGCTTCCACAGCTACGACT
>JADGPY010000207.1 GCA_017882205.1 Chitinophagaceae bacterium | reverse complement strand
ATGAGCAACATCTTTTTGCACTGGAAAGTGATGAAGGAGGATTCACTCCCAGGGGCTTTAGCCTTGATATGCCGGAAGCTCAACAAAATAAAATCAAGGCCTGGAAAGCACTTTTTTATCCTTATGGGGTTTATAAGATCGGCCCTGGCGGAAGCGGTTCAGACGTCGGTGATTTGAAAGAATTGGGAACTGCCCTGGCAGGATTAAACCCGGATACACAGCGTTATTTTGAAATTCATCACGCAGCTACCGATGTATTTGAATATGTTAGCGAGCGGGAATTAAAGCTGGGGGCTGCAAATATGACCGCATTGATCTGGCTGATATCTGAATATGGCTTATAAAACTCAAAATGTCGATAGTCTACCTAATCCCATCCGTTCTGCACGACAACTCTATCCAAACAATTCCACATTATATAGTGGATGTGGTAAAAGAATGCCAGGTAATATTTGCGGAAAATGAAAGAACGGCAAGAAGATTCTTGAAAAGCATCTGGAAAGAAATAATCATCGACAACTATGAATGGTTCACTATTCATAATTCGGAAGAAACAATGGTTTCTACGTTTAGAAAAAAACTAAATGAGGAAAAGAATATTGCGATCATAAGTGAGGCTGGTTGTCCAGGTATTGCTGACCCTGGTCAGATCCTTGTAAATATTGCGCAAGAAATGAATGTGACTGTAAAGCCTCTGGTTGGTCCAAGTTCCATACTGCTGGCTCTAATGGCAAGTGGTTTGAATGGCCAACAATTTCAATTCGTCGGATATCTTCCCATTGATACTCAACTCCGTGCATCAAGGATAAAAGAACTTGACGATGAGTCAGTGAAGAAAAAGTGTACCCAGATATTTATAGAAACGCCTTATCGAAACAATCAACTCATTGAAGCTATATTGAAAATAGCCAGGCCCTCTTCCCGTTTGTGCATTGCATGTGACCTGACTTCAGAAAAAGAATATATAAAAACAAAGACTATTTCTAATTGGAAAAAAGAAAAGATCGATTTCCATAAAAGACCAACAATATTTTTATTGCTCGCCCAATCGGCATGACACCAAAAACTACCTCTTACCGCTATCCTCTTCATTCCTTGCTTTGTGCAAGCTTAGCGTTGCAGCTATAACGGCATAGCTCGGAGCAAGGATCCAACCGAGAACTGGCAATCCATGCATCAGGTAAAAAACCATTCCATTTCCAATAGCAAGTCCTTTGTGACGGCCTATAAAATCAATACTTTGAGATACCGACAATTTATTTCGTTCACTGTTGTAATCAAGCATGGAAAAACCAAAATAATAACATTCAACAAATAAAGCCAGAACAGGTGTTGCCCATCCTACCAGCGGTATGAAAGCCAGTATCAGAATTGAAAGAGTGTACACTGTTTGCCAAAGCGTATTTCTCAATGCAATACCAATCCCCCTGCTGACATCAGAAATGAATTGCTTCAATACAAAAGGATATTCACTTCCACGCAAGATAGATTCAGTTTTTTCACTCAGGTAGGCAAATACCGGTGATCCAATGATTAGAAAGAGATATTTGAACAATGAAAAATAAAAAAACATCATTATCAGCTGTAAGATCAATTGGCCAAATATAAACAGGAACCGCAACCAGCTATCCTGCTCTCTGACCATCCAACTCTTTATTCCTGTTTTAGAAAAAAAATAATCAATTACATTACCGGATGATTGCCAGAAATAATACTCCCCGATTACAAATAAAAAAGAATAGATGATACCTGGTATAATGATCCATTTCCATAACCTGTTCTTAACAATGAACTGATGCGCTTTGTAATAAGCTTCGATGGCTATGATGATCTCTTTAAGCAATTAGTGGTTTGATTATAAAAGCATTCAAACTTAAAAAATATAATCCGCTTTTCTATTCATGGGTAAACATTTAATATAAATTTATGGCTACTGCAATGTTTAATCCAGGCAAATGAAAAAATTATCACTTAAGTTTTATAACAGGAGAGATGTAGTGCAAATCGCACGTGAACTTTTGGGTAAGATCATTGTCACGAATATTAATGATGTTAAAACATCCGGAAGGATCGTTGAAACTGAAGCATACATTGCAATGATCGACAAGGCATCACACGCATTTGGAGGAAGGCGAACACCACGGAATGAAGATATGTATGCAAAACCGGGGACAGCTTATGTTTACATCTGTTATGGAATGCACCAGATGTTCAATATTGTAACTAATGAAAGGAATGTTGCGGATGCTGTGCTGATCAGGGCTGTGGAACCCCTGGAAGGAATTGAGACAATGTTGAAGCGAACTGGTAAACCAGTAAATGATCAAACCTTAACAAGAGGGCCAGGAAATGTAGGAAAAGCATTAGGTATTAATAAGAATCATTCAGGAATACACCTCCTTGATGACACTATCTATTTAATGGATGATGGATTTCAAATACCTGGTGATAAAGTTGGAATAAGCACCAGGATTGGGGTTGCAAGTGCCGGCACTGATGCCTTATTACCCTATCGCTTCTACATAAAAGGTAACAAATATGTAAGCGGAAGGAGAAAATAATAGAATGCATATTTTTCCATGCCTTCCGTGGCAACCCTTCGCACGCAGTGCGAAGGCGAGCGTAGCGGGATATCTAGAATTTAGGGCAAGGAATACCTTTCTGATCTGGCGGGCGTTTTATATATATCATTGACAATTCCATACCACCCCTGCTTTGAGAGCCAGATTTAAGGTCAGAAATATTGATATCATAAGATGCACCAATGCGTAAACCCGCAAATTCAAGACCCATGTAGGGAATAATCGCATCATTTAGCCTCATCCATGACCCAAAATAAATATTAGAAGGGTTAGGGCCATCATTCGCGCCAAGACTAGCTGAAAGCGCAGCACCTATAGTTGTTTCGGAAGATTGTGCCTGTAACTGGTATATTCCACTGGTATGAAAGGTTAGCAAATCAGAAATAGGAAAATAACCACCTGCACTTATTGTAGTACGAGGAGCAATGTTCCAATTTCCTCCTTTAAAACTCTCCTTAGGTTTATTAATGTGATACTGTGAGGCCCCAATATAATAATTGTTCCGGTCGTTTGTAGAACCACTGTAGATCAGACCAGCATTGATATCTATATAATTAATGTTGGGATTATTAAGACTCGAAATGTCTGCACTGGGAACGGTGATGTCAAATCCAAATGGGGTAAGTTGATCTTCAAATACTAGTTTTGACCAATCCAGGCGTTTTTGTCCATAGGTTCCCTGGAATCCTACACCAATTTGGCTATATCCATTTTCATCCAATGCTTTGTGATATGATGTTGAAAGACCAACATAGTTATTAGTAAGAATCCCTCCCGCTGCTTTATCTGAAAGTGCAAGAATACCTACACCCCAAATGTCATTTTCAGGAAGCTTTTTACGCATGATTCCAAAATCGATACTTAAAGTTTGAGTTGTATATACGTTGTTAAATGCCGGCCATTGATTGCGGTAATTACCCGATACTCTGAGTGTACCATCAAATTTACCAGTTAAAGCAGGGTTAAGAGTCAAAGGAGAGGCGAAAAATTGTGAGAAGTGAGGATCCTGTGCATTGCTTAAAGCAGAAACGAACAAAACAGCACAAATAAGTAAGCAACTTTTTTTCATTATATTCAAAAATTCAGAAAATTAAAGATAAGGCTTATTTTAATAGTGCCCATTAGTAATAGACGTAATTTTGGCCTAATTGGCTGCTTTAAACTGGATCATGTTAATTCTGGTAGGTATACATCCAGGTGCTTCACATCTGAACTTTCACCCCGTAGGCGAGGTCCCCGGCGTCGCCGAGACCGGGAACTATGTATCCCTTGGCGGTCAATTCATCATCAATATCACCACACCATATAGTTGCCTTAGGTTCTGCTCTCAACACATATTCAATCCCTACAGTACATGCGATGGCGCATACAATATGTATATCAGATGGATTTCCTTCTCCACGTATGAACTGGAGGGTTTTTACTAAAGAGGCGCCAGTGGCCACCATTGGATCTGAAATAATCACTACCCTATCCTCCATTTCCGGGCAACTTATATAATCAAGGCTTATTTCGAATGTGCCATCTGGATTGTGTTTGCGATATGCGCTAATGAATGCATTGTCGGCACGGTCAAAATAATTAAGCAAGCCCTGGTGCATTGCAAGCCCTGCACGAAGTATGGTAGCAAGCACAGGCTGTCTTTCAAGCACCCTACAGGAAACTGTTCCCAGCGGAGTGGTTACTTCCTTTTCTACCCAAGCCAGCTTTTTACTTATTTCATAGGCACCTATTTCTCCTACTTTTTCCAGGTTGCGCCTAAATCTGAGCCGGTCGTTCTGAATTTCGACATCTCTTAATTCGCTAATCCAATTGCTTACTAAAGAATGTTGTTCACTGAGATTAATGACCATTGCTTATAATTAACGTGATTGAGAGAACAGCCTGAAAACTTAAAGTTATAAATTTGAACGAAATCTAACTCTTTATTGGCATCAGGATGGACTAAAATTAGTAATTAAAATCAAATTATGGTATATAAGGCAATTGGATTGATGAGCGGAAGTTCTCTTGATGGACTTGATATCGCTTTTGTACACCTCCAGGAAATCGCTGGTAAGTGGACCTATGAGCTAATAACTACTGATTGCTATCAGTACGATGCAGAATGGAAAAAAAGATTAAAGGCATCGACCGGTATGTATGCATATGAATATCAATTACTCCATGCTGACTATGGTCATTACCTCGGGAAACAAGTCAACCGATTTATCGAAGAACATAACCTGCATCACCAGGTGGCATTGATTGCGTCGCATGGGCACACAACTTTTCATGTTCCCGAAAGCCAAATGACGAGCCAGTTGGGTGATGGTTCCGCCATAGCCGCTGAAACAGGCCTGGCAGTGATAAGTGATCTAAGGGCTTTAGATGTAGCCTTAGGAGGGCAGGGAGCGCCAATAGTTCCTTTGGGAGAAAAACTTTTATTTGGTGAATATGATCTTCTTTTGAATCTTGGTGGTATTGTAAATATTTCCGGCAGAAAAAATGAAAGCTACCTTGCTTTTGACATTTGTTCAGCAAATGGAATTTTAAACGCTCTTGCATCACAAGCCGGGTTGGAATATGATGAAGATGGCAAATTAGCTTCGGGGGGAGAAGTAGAGAAAGAACTATTATATGAATTAAATGCCCTGGACTTTTATAGTAAGAGCTACCCGAAATCCCTGGCCAATACATTTGGAACGGAGATCGTTTTACCATTGATAGAAAAATACGGCTTGAACATTCCAGATGCTTTGAGAACATATGTTGAACATATTGGTATGCAGGTTCAAAATGCCATACAAACTTTAAAAGCTGCTCATCAACTAAACTCAACAGCAGATAAAATGTTGGTAACCGGAGGAGGAGCATTTAATGATTTCCTGATGCAACGAATGCAGAAAGTTTTAAGTGAAGAAAATATAATGATCGTCATTCCGGATGATAATGTAGTGAAATTCAAGGAAGCACTTATTATGGCACTATTGGGAGTTCTGCGATGGAGAGAAGAGTACACGGTTCTCTCCTCTGTGACGGGGGCAAGGAAGAATAGTATTGGGGGCGCATTATGGCTAGGAACAGATGCGTAAGCTTAACAAACCATTTAATTTAAATTACTTTTCTTGTGCTAAATTTTTACCATGTTCAATAAAATGCTTTCCGTATTATTAATGATGGCTCTTTTTTCATGTCAAAATAAAAATGATAGTAAGAAAGAATCAGAGAAGAACAGCTACGAAGCCGCTAAAACTACATTGCTGGAAAAAGAAAAGAAAAACCCGGAGAATTTTTTGGTTGTGTCAGGGCACGACAAGCATAATCTTGTCGGTCAAATGGTAGTGAAGGGCTCTGTCACCAATAATGCAACAGTGGCAAGTTTTAAAGATGTTGACTTGAAATTAGAATTCTATAGCAAAACCGGAACATTATTAGAGACCGACCATGAAACTGTATATGAAGTAATCGCGCCAGGAGAGTCAAAAAACTTCAAAACAAAATATTTTGCTCCCAAAGGAACTGATAGCGTTGCATTGCATGTAGTAAGTGCCAAGCCAGTTAATTGAACCAATTCCAAAGAGGACTACTCAAGGAAATCGTTGAAGTATAATATTATAAGCTATACAAACTCAAATCTATCCCCATCAAACAATCCCATATCACTTAGCTTTAGATGTGGTATAACCAGCAATGCCATAAAAGATAATGTCATGAAAGGAGCAGACAATGTTGATCCCAATTCTTTAGCCGCTTTATCAATCATAGTGTACATGTGAGCAATCTTATAGCCATCTTCATTACTCATTAAACCTGCAACTGGCAAGGGTAGAACCAACTCAGAATCTGCGCTTACACAACTAATCCCTCCCCTATGCTTAATTACCAGGTTCACTGCCTTACAAATACTCTCATCATCCGAACCAACCGCTATGATGTTATGACTATCATGTGCCACGGATGATGCAATAGCACCATTTTTAATTCCAAAATTCTTAATAAATCCTTTTGCAACGGGTGCTTTATTATAACGATTAACGACAACTATCTTTAAGATATCATTCTCTACATCATTAATTATTTCATCATTCACGATCTTAGGTTGCACCTTTAGTTTGTTGGTGATCAATTGGCCATCTAAAGCCTCTACTACTGCTATTTTCGACAACTCGCCTGAAGAAGCACCTACTTCATATTTCAGATCAGATACTTTTATTTCAGTACAATCGAAATAATTGATCACTGCCGCTGTATCTGCAATAATCCTTGTCACCCCATTTTCAGCTACCAGTTCACCGTTAATAAATGTCTTCAATACCTTAAAATCTGTAAGATCTTCTACTACAATAAAGTCTGCCGGATCACCTTTTTTTAAAGTACCCACATTCATGTTGTAATGTTCAACAGGGTTTAAGCAGGCGGCCTGTAGAACCTTGAAAATATCAATTCCTTTAGCTACTGCTCTTTTACAAAGCTGGTTGATATGGCCAGCCTCCAGGCTGTCAGGATGTTTGTCATCACTGCAAAACATCATTAGCTGGAAATGCTCATGCATAAGATCAATTAATGCTTCAAAGTTTTTAGCGGCGCTTCCTTCCCTGATAAGGATTTTCATTCCATACTTTAATTTTTCCAAGGCCTCTTCAGCAGTAAAACATTCATGATCTGTGGAGATACCAGCGTCGGTGTATTTCTTTGCCTCCTCGCCTCTTAACCCCGGAGCATGACCATCCACAGGCTTGTTGTATTTTTTTGCTGAAGCAATTTTCTTCATTACCTGTTCATCCCCATGTAGCACTCCGGGAAAGTTCATCATCTCGCTCAGGTAATAAATTTCCTTTTTTTGTAATAACTGGTCTACATCATCCGAATTGAGAGTGGCTCCTGCAGTTTCAAATATGGTAGCAGGTACACAACTGGGTGCTCCGAAATGAAATTTAAAAGGGACAGTCATCCCATTTGAGATCATGAATTCCACACCTTGCATACCGCAAACATTTGCGATCTCATGCGGATCACTAATAGTAGCAACCGTACCATGAACCACAGCAAGCCTGGCAAACTCTGATGGTACAATCATAGAACTTTCTATATGAACATGCGCATCTACAAACCCAGGTAGAATGTAATCCTGAGGCAATACGTTACCATCAATTATTTTTTCTATTGACTTGATTATGCCATTTTCGACAGTCACTTTACCAGGGTAGATATTCCGACCGGCGATGTCAACTATATTTCCTGTAATTGAAAAATGCATAATTAATGAGTTGATAACAAAAATATTTTTATAAAGCCAGATGGAAAAATAAGATAAATCATACTTTGAAAGTATATTAGAGGTAAAAAATTATAACATGAGAACAATCCACGAATGGCTGGGGGAATATGGTGAAAGCCACCAAAATGAAACAAACAAAACTATTCACTGGATTTGTGTACCCGCGATTTTTTTTACAATCGTAGGTTTATTGTATTGTATTAAACTTCCTGTGCAAGT
>JADGPY010000206.1 GCA_017882205.1 Chitinophagaceae bacterium | reverse complement strand
GCTGTCCTTAGTTTGTAACTAAGGACTTACAAACAATAAATCTATAACAAAAATTCAATTTTATTAGGCTGCATTAATCGAACCAATATAAACCGTTAAGGTTAGATATTAAAGACCTAAAGTAAATGTCCTTAGTTACAAACTAAGGACAGCAGTACTTTTATAATTGAAACATTCTACTGATAGCCGAGGGGCGCGGTAAGAGTATTTTCTTATTTAAACATTCTAAGGACAGCATGGGGAGGAAAGGCTGACCGAGAATTTTTTTACAATATTCATTTATGGAATTGTTTTTTAAATTAGCCTGGGGGGTGTAAAATAAACTGTGTCAGTTAATAATAATATTGATAGAACAGAGCCAGCAGCGAAGTTCTTGCTAAAAATGGTCGGGCTCGATGCCCGGCCATTTTTTATGAGTAATGTTGATGTCACATCGCCATTGCTTCGTTCTTGCTTTGATAAAATTACCATTTTTATAAATTTAAAGAGATCCTGTTTTCAAAAATGATGCTTAGCTGGGATACCGTTATGCTCCAGTTTTGTAGTGGTTGGGTCCATTTTTTCTGGATATTTTGGGTGGCCAGATAAATCAATTTTAATAAAGCTATATCAGTGGTAAATGCACCTTTGGTTTTAGTTACTTTCCTTATCTGGCGATGATAACCTTCAATGGTGTTAGTGGTATATATAAGTTTTCGAATAGCCTCAGGATAGGCAAAGTAAGTGGTAAGCTTTTCCCAGTTGCGCTGCCATGAGGTGATTACTACCGGATATTTTTTTGACCATTTTTCAGAAAGTTTTTCCAGTTGCCCGGCAGCGGCCTCTTTACTTACTGCCTGGTAAACAGGCTTGAGTTCTTTCATAAATTCCTTTTGATCTTTGCTGGCTATGTATTTTAAAGAATTGCGTATCTGATGTACAATGCAGCTTTGTACCTGGGTTTTCGCAAACACGGTGAAAATGGCTTCGGCAAAGCCTTTGAGATTATCAATGCATGCAATCAGAATGTCCTGCACGCCCCTGTTTTGAAGGTCAGTCAATACGCTTAACCAAAAATTAGCACCTTCCGTTTCATGGGTATAGCACCCTAATAATAACTTCAATAAAAGTTTAGGGTGATAACTTTTCTGACCTAAATAACTATAGCGATTTTCAATGAGAGAAGTATCAATTCTTTCTACTACTTCGTCTATCACTCTTGCCAAATGATCTTCTTTAATAAAATCTTCTATAGAAGGTGGCAATAAAAAATATTGAGTGCTGTTTTGAGGTTTAAATTTTTGCATATTTATAAGACAACAATCACGAATTTTATGTTACTTCAAAATTATAATTCTCGGTCAGCCTGAGGACACCGGCCAGGAAGGGGGAATTAAGTTATATTTAGTTATATGGCACACAAGCAGATGTCTGCCAACAAAGTACATTGTCTGGAAGTATTATTTACATTCACATTTGCATCCCCCTTATCATAATAAACAGACAATAAAATAAAAAAGGTTTTTCGTATATTTAGTTTCCAATCCAGAACCCAAAGATAAATTGCTGCTTATGATAACACTTTATAGATTGTCCTAATATGCGACATTAAATCGTTAGCAAAACCAAATTCCAAAAAATGAAAGTAAAATTACCCGCAACCTTTTTCAGGAAAATATTTTTTATTGCATTAATGTTCTTCAGCCTCCCTGCTTTTGCTCAGCAATCACCTGCTGTTGCAGTAATTAAAGGCAAAGTAACGGATGCACAAACCAATGAAGCGCTGATAGGTGTTTCTGTAGGTGTAAAAGGAACTACTACATTGGTATTAACGGATAAAAATGGAAACTATTCCATTTCAGCAGGTGCTGCTTCCACGCTTACCTTTTCATATGTCGGTAATAAAACCACGGAAATCCTGGTAGGCAACCAAACGGTTATCAATATTAAATTGCACGCATCAATAGACAAATTACAAGAGGTAGTAGTTACCGCATTAGGTATTAAAAGAGAAAAACGTTCTCTTGGTTATTCAGTTACTACCGTTGCAGGTGCTTCACTTACAGAGGCACGTGAAACTAATTTTGTAAACAACCTGGAAGGAAAAGTAGCAGGTGTAAATGTAAGCAATGTAGCTACCGGCCCCGGTGGTTCAGCAAATGTGGTCATACGCGGTGTTTCAGATATCACAGGTTCGAATCAACCTTTATATGTAATAGATGGTATTCCTATGCAAAATAGTACGTATCGGCAAACTGATGTTGGCGGTGGGTATGGCGGCGCAGATGGAGGAGATGGTACTGTTAACATCAATCCGGATGATATAGAAACAATTTCAGTATTAAAAGGAGCGGCTGCTACAGCTTTATATGGTTATCGTGGTAGCAAAGGCGTTATATTGATCACTACAAAATCAGGTAAAAATGCTAAAGGCTCAGGTGTGGAATTAAATTCTAATTATGTTATACAAAATGTAATAGATAATACTGATTGGCAAAGCACTTATGGCCAAGGTTCCATCGGAAATAAACCTGTAGATGGGAGCGATGCGTTTGAAACAGGATTGTCCAGCTGGGGTGCAAAGCTTGATGGATCACCCGTTTTTCAGTTTGATGGTGTTGAAAGGCCTTATTCTGCTGTTTCTGGTAATATAGGGCGTTTTTATAAAAATGGTGGTGCTGCCACTAATACAATATCTTTCAATAAGAATTTGGGGGATGACGGAAGTTTACGGTTTTCTGCAAGCGACCTGGATAATACCAGTATTATACCAAATGCAGGGTTCCAGCAACAATCTTTTTCATTATCTACAAATTATAATTTAGATAAGCATTTAGATCTTCAGTTAAAAGGAGAATACATCAATGCTTATACCCACAATCGCCCGAGTGTGTCTGATGCGCCGGGTAGTGTGAATTTTGCCACTTTATTTCTTTCGCCAAATGTTAACATAACATCCCTTGCTCCCGGGTATAAGGCAGATGGTTCCGAAAATCAATTTTTAGATGATGCATACACTACCAACCCATATTTTGCAGCTTATAAGTTTATCAATAACACCCGCCGTAGCCGCTTTATAGGCTCGGCTGATCTTAAATATACATTTGACAATGGCTTATACCTGCAATTTCGCGCCGGTGAAGATTACTTTGCCGACAGGAATACAATGGTAACTCCTAATGGCACTGCTTATCAATCTGATGGATTTATGCTGGAAGAAAATATTAAATCCACTGAACTTAATGTAGATGCCATTATCGGTAAACAGTTTAAAATAACCAAAGATTTTAACCTCTCAGCACTGGCTGGCGTTAACTCCAGGAAAGCTGTTACTGACCAGATTGACGCCCAGGGTAATACATTTGAAACGCCCTACTTATATACAATTGGAAACCTTGCCAGTCCTACAGAATATACAAGCAATCCTGTAGTGGTAAATAAATCGATCTACGGGACACTTGATTTTGCTTATAAAAACTATTTGTACCTGAG
>JADGPY010000205.1 GCA_017882205.1 Chitinophagaceae bacterium | reverse complement strand
CTCTCATTTTATCATCATGATTACAAATACTCCAACATCAACAACAGCTCATTTTATAGATCTCGAAAAGAGATACAACGCTCATAATTATGAATCGCTTCCTGTAGTGCTTGAAAGAGGTAAAGGAGTTTACCTGTGGGATATTGAAGGAAAAAAGTATTTTGATTTTCTAAGTGGGTATTCTGCTGTAAACCAGGGCCATTGTCATCCTGTGATCATTAGGGCTTTACTGGAACAGGCACAAAAACTAACACTAACCAGCCGTGCCTTTTATACTGATACGCTTGGAGAATATGCCAGCTTTATTACCAAATACTTTGGCTATGATAAAGTACTGCCAATGAATACCGGGGTTGAGGCTGTGGAAACGGCTATCAAGCTTTGTCGCAAATGGGCCTACCAGGTGAAAGGTGTTCCTTCAAACAAAGCAAAGATCATCGTTTGTGCTGATAACTTTCATGGAAGAACTACTGGGGTTATTTCATTCAGTACCGATCCTTCGGGCACCAATAATTACGGTCCTTTTATGGCAGGATTTGATATTATTCCATTTAATGATCTTGAAGCCCTTGCCGCCGCTTTAGCTGATAAAAATGTTGCAGGATTTTTAGTAGAACCTATACAAGGGGAAGCAGGTGTTATTGTTCCCGATGAAGGCTATCTTTCAGAAGCAAAACAATATTGCGCAGACGCCAATGTATTATTTATGGCAGATGAGATACAGACAGGCCTGGGAAGAACAGGTAAGATGTTATGTTGTGATCATGAGAACGTTCGCCCGGATATATTGATCTTAGGCAAAGCGTTGAGTGGGGGAACCGTTCCCGTTAGTGCAGTTTTAGCAGATGATGAGATCATGCTTACAATAAAGCCTGGCGAGCATGGAAGCACTTATGGTGGAAACCCATTGGCTTGCAGGGTTGCTATTGCTGCACTGACTGTTTTAAAAGATGAGAAGTTGAGTGAAAATGCAGCAATATTAGGAAATATCTTCAGGCATGAAATTAAAAAACTGAACTCACCTCATATACGTTTGGTAAGAGGTATGGGGTTGTTTAATGCATTAGTGATTGATCACCCTGTTGAAGATGCCACCTGGATCCTTTGCCTCGAACTGATGCATAATGGGCTTTTGGCAAAACCAACACATGGAGATAAGATTCGGTTAGCGCCACCGTTAGTTATAAACGAAACGGAGTTAAGAATGTGTATTGATATTATCGCAGATAGTTTGAAAGTGCTTAATTAATGTCACCCCTACGGGGTTTACAACCTATAAAAGCGCGAAATCCACTGCTGCTTGTACATGTATCTGCAATGTATCAAAAACCTTTAATGGGGAGGCTGTTTCCGGAATTAACAATGATAGCTCAGTACATCCAAATATTATTGCTTCTGCTCCTTGTTCTTTCAACCCCTCAATAATTTCCAGGTACCGTATCCGTGTTTCATATTTGAATATACCCTTTCCCAATTCATCGAAGATGGTTGTATGAATAAAGTTCCTGTCGTATAAATCAGGAATGATCGGCTCAATATGTTGTTGTTTAAGTTTGCTGATAAAAAATGTTTGCTCCATCGTAAACTTTGTACCCAGCAATCCTACCTTTTTAATTTTCTGGTTTGAAATTTCATTTGCCGTTTCTTCTGCAATATGAATGACTGGTATATGAATGCCTTTCTGAACAATATCCGCAACCATATGCATAGTATTTGCGCATAATAAAAGGCAGTCTGCACCACACTTTTCAATATCCCTGGCAATGGTTGTCAATTGGTGACCCATTGTAGTCCATTCCTCTGCATCAGAAAGCTTCTTAAACTCCCCGTAATTCAATGAATAAAGAATGATTCGTGCAGAATTCGACCCTCCCAGCCTACCATTTACGAGTTGATTGATAGCCCGATAATATTCAATAGTAGATACCCAGCCTGTTCCGCCAATAAGACCAATAGTTTTCATATGCCGTATTTTACATTCCCATTTTAAATAAATTAATCCTTTGCTTTTCTGGAGTGGTCAAAGTAATGTTTCCTCCACCCACTTCATTAAAATCCTGCAAACCTTCATTTTTTAATTTCTCCACCTTGTCTTTCATGTCAGAGGCGAAATAAGTAATTGTAGGAAGTGTAAAATTACTTGTTTGATGTAGCCCTACTACTGCCAATCCATCAGATATTATGGCCCATGGATATGGAGTGGTAAACTTTGACAGGATGCTAAAACCAAGTTTTTTCCACCATTCAAGTGAGGTGTCAAGGTCTTTCACCGGGTGTGCGAATTCGCCAAACATCCCGCAAGTTTTATTTACATATTTATCAGGGTTAAAATAATCCTTCTGATCAGTTGTAAGCATTGTTGGACCCGGTGGTTGTTTAAACCCATCAACAAACGTAACAAGGCTTACGGTAAGTCCATCAGGGGAATGCAGAAGGTATCGCTTGATCAAGTCACTGGAATTTGGTTTTTCGCTAAATACCAAACCTGCATTTTCGAGTTCAGTAACTAACCTCTCCAGGTCATGTACATAGTAAGTAAGTGCACAATAGGGGTCGTTTCCAAGCCTTAACATGATAAGTAATGCTCCATCACTTATCTGTATCCATGGAAACGGAAAATCAAATCGTGTGAGCTCTGAGAACCCTAATTTCTGATAGTATTTTAATGATCTCTCAAGATCAGGAGAAGTCATTGTGATGGCTGTTACTTCACCTAGTTTCGGTTTTGGCTGGTCGGGCATATTAGATAATTTAGAGCCATACAAAATACAAATAATAATTGGACCAAAGTTCCTGACTATGATTTTCGACCATGATTCTCATGATTATAGTCAGTTAGGGCATTGATTTTGTCTAAACATTTGATGCCTACGATATCCTTTGTGTAACTTTGTCGCTTTGAGTCTTTCAACTGTTTTTTTTATATGGGGTCAATTTCTCTGATAGTACTGGTTCTGGCGGCTGTAGCATTCTCAGCGGGAGGAATACTGGTAGCCAAGATCTTTGTAAAAGGAACAAAAAATCCCCAAAAGGGGCAAGCCTATGAGTGCGGCATTAAAACAGAAGGAACAACATGGAATCAGTTCAATGTTGGTTATTACCTGTTTGCACTTATCTTCCTGATATTCGATGTAGAACTAATATTTATCTATCCCTGGGCAGTGGTAGTAAAAAAAGTAGGGATGATGGCATTATTCGAAATACTCGTTTTCATATTCATATTATTTATGGGATTTTTGTATGCACATAAAAAAGGAGCCCTGAAATGGATGTAAAGCATGTGAGCACTAAAGAATTCCCCGGAGAGATACACGAAACTCCCGGAGGTGGAATCGTGTTGAGCAAATTGGATGATGTAGTTAACTGGGCACGATCCAATTCATTATGGCCGCTCACTTTTGCAACAAGCTGCTGTGGTATCGAAATGATGGCTGTAGCATCAGCAAAATATGATTTCTCAAGATTTGGATTTGAAGTGGCACGCGCAACTCCCCGCCAGGCCGATGTGATCATCATTGCGGGAACGATCGTTAATAAAATGGGACCGGTATTAAAAAGATTATATGACCAGATGGCTGATCCAAAATATGTGATCGCCATGGGCGCATGCGCGATCAGTGGTGGTCCGTTTTTCTACAATACTTATTCAGTGGTAAAGGGAGCAGATCATGTAATTCCAGTTGATGTGTACATCCCAGGTTGTCCTCCAAGACCCGAAGCCTTACTACACGCCTTGATCACCTTACAAGAAAAAATAAAAACTGGCTTAACACGTGAACAGATCAGGACAACATAATGACAAACGAAGAACTTAAAATTATCATTTCAGGAATTGAAACTACTGCAACCTTTGAAGAAGGAGGTGAATGGATTAATGTTATTATAGGGGCAGATCAATGGAAGGATTTTGCACAGAAGCTGCGCAATACCCAGGGCCTTGATCTTGATTACCTTTTTTGTGTTACCTGTGTAGACTGGAAGACGCATTTGACAATGGTGTATCATTTCACATCCACTATTCATCGTCATACCATTGTTGTGAAAATAAAGCTCGATCGTTCAGAACCCGCAATAGAAACTGTATCAGATATATGGCGCACGGCGGAATTGCATGAGCGCGAGGCATATGATCTGTTCGGTGTGAGCTTTATAAATCATCCTGATCTTAGAAGATTATTCCTGACAGACGATTGGGTCGGATGGCCCTTGAGAAAAGATTATGAAGACCCGATAAATATGATCAAACTATAATGAATGATTGAAGAAATTGGTACCACTGCTGAAGGAGACCTGGTAATAAATATTGGACCTCAACATCCCGCTACACATGGGGTGCTTCACCTGGTTGTTACCCTTAATGGAGAAACAATTAAAAAGATAGAACCCCACCTGGGATATATCCATCGTTCCATTGAAAAAATGTGTGAAAGCCTTTCCTATCGCCAGTTTATTTATGTTACCAGCAGAATGGATTACTTGTCTTCTCACATTAACAATCATGCTTGTGCCATGTGTGTAGAAAAAGGGCTGCAGATCGAAGTACCACCAAGGGCGCAGGTGATCAGGGTTTTAATGGATGAACTCACCCGCATTGCATCACACGAATTATGGTGGGGAGCCATGGCAATGGATCTCGGGGCATTTACTCCATTCTTTCATGCCTTTCGTGAAAGGGAGACCATCAACGACATTATGGAAGAAACCTGTGGCGCAAGGCTTACGATGAATTATATGGTTCCGGGAGGGGTAATGGCTGATCTTCATCCTAATTTTCAAAAAAGAGTAAAAGATTTTATTGCTCTATACAAGTCTAAAATTTCTGAGTATGATGAGTTGGTAACCGGTAATATAATATTCCAGGGCAGGATGAAAGATGTTGGTTTTTTATCTAAAGAAGATGCCATCTCTTATGGTTGTACCGGTCCTATTGCAAGAGGAAGTGGAGTAAGTTGTGATATAAGAAAGTTATATCCTTACGAAGTATATGGCCAGGTTGAATTTGATGAAGTATTGGAAACCAGGTGTGATTCATTCGGACGTTATCTTATACGCCTTAGGGAAATGCAACAATCAATCAGGATCATCGAACAATTGATCGATAATATTCCTGGTGGAGATTTCCAGGCTAAAACAAAGGCTGTATTGAAATTGCCTAAGGGAGAGTTTTATGCAAGAGCAGAAACTGCCCGTGGGGAATTGGGTGTGTATATTATAAGTGAAGGTGGAACCACCCCATACAGGATAAAGTTTCGCTCACCGGGGTTTTCTAATCTTTCTGCGTTGGATCATATGGCACGCGGAGGAAAGATTGGCGACCTTGTGGCAACAATGGGAACGTTGGATCTGGTGATTCCGGATATAGATAGATGAATAAAAGTAAATTCCCGTAAGGAATAAATATTGGTAGAAATAGAGAGATCTCGCAATGATTGTCAAATTCCCGTAGGGAATAAATATCGGTAGAAAAAGATTATAATATATGCTTTCATTTCACTCCATAACAGATTCAATTGATTCCTGGCTGAATCATACATTCAGCCCGACGGTGGCTCTATTATTGGAATGTACTATAGTTGCCATTGCTGCAATTGCATTATTTGCTACCCTTGGATTGGTCCTGGTACTTATGGAGCGGAAGGTTGCTGCGTTTATGCAGATCCGTATGGGTCCTAATCGTGTAGGTCCTAAAGGGATGTTCCAAAGTTTGGCAGACACTATTAAACTTGTAATGAAGGAAGGATTAACACCAGATGGAGCAGATAAGTTTTTATTTAACCTGGCTCCCTTTATAGTAATGATTGTTGCGATGTTGTTGCTTGCCCCCATTGGATTCGCAAGCGGATTTCAAATATGGGATATTAACATCGGGGTTCTTTATATCTCGGCGATATCATCCATTTCAGTTATTGGGATATTGATGGCAGGATGGGCAAGTAATAATAAGTATTCATTATTGGGTGCAATGCGAAGCGGTGCACAGATTGTGAGCTATGAACTATCCGCCGGACTTTCTATTCTTTCCATAGTAGTACTAAGCGGAAGTCTTCAACTTTCTGATATTGTTGGAGCCCAGAGCAATGGATGGTGGATCTTTAAAGGGCATATCCCAGTGATCATATCATTTGTGATCTTTATTATTGCTGTCACTGCAGAAACAAATAGGGCGCCATTTGACCTGGCAGAGGCAGAGTCTGAACTAACTGCAGGATTTCATACAGAATATTCAGGAATGAAATTCGCATTGATCTTTCTTGCAGAGTACATCAATATATTTATTGTTTGTGCAATCGGGGCTACCCTATTCTTTGGTGGCTGGATGCCTTTGCATATTGGCAATTGGCAGTCGTTCAACCATATTATGGATTACATTCCTTCATCTTTATGGTTCTTTGGGAAAACGTTTTTCCTGATATTTGTTATTATGTGGTTCAGGTGGACATTCCCAAGATTGAGGATTGATCAACTGTTACAGTTGGAATGGAAATATTTGTTGCCGATAAGTATGGTTAATTTATTATTGGTGACGGTGATGGCGATAATGGGATGGTATTTTTAAAATTAAGCACAGCGACACGGCGACACAGAAGAGAATTATAAATATTAAATAATAATAATTTGTTTTTAAAAGATTACATAACGGATATATATAAAGGAGTAAAATCTTTGCTTATTGGAATGAGAAGGACGGGATATTATTTCACGCATCATAAGGAGATCATTACCCAGCAATACCCCGATAACCGTGAAGAGCTCAATTTACCAACACGCTTCCGTGGTGAGGTTATCCTGCTGCACGACGAAAATAATGAGCACGCCTGCACAGGTTGTACAGCCTGCGAATTAGCCTGTCCTAATGGAACCATTAAGATCATAACAAAATTTGATGTGTCCCCCGAAGGCAAAAAGAAAAAAGCGCTCGATACTTTTATTTATCACCTTGAATTGTGTACAATGTGCAACTTATGCGTTGTGGCATGCCCAACTGATGCCATTGTAATGGCACAAAATTTTGAGCACAGCGTATACGACAGAAGCAAATTGACAAAGAAGTTGAATAAACCAGGATCAAAAATAAGGGAGGGCATAGAATGAGTGCATCAGCTATCATATTTTATCTCATCGCAGCCTTTATCCTTACAATGGGAATCTTATCCGTAACGAGCAGGAAAATATTCCGCTCGGCGATATGGCTATTATTCTCTCTTGTTGGAATTGCGGCATTCTATTTCTGGATGGATCTTACATTTATTGCCGCTGTGCAAATAATTATTTATGTAGGAGGGATCGTAGTACTCATTATTTTTTCTATTTTCCTCACACAGAAGGCTGGTGAGCAGATGCCCAAACCATTACGGAGCAGGACGTTGTTCTCTTTACTTGCAGTGTTTTTTGGATTTGCACTAACATTCCTTCTGATCTACAAAAATACATTCCCGGAAATATCATCCCATCCCTTTCAGTTAAATGTTTCAGATATAGGTACACAGATGCTCAGCACTACAGAGCATGGGTATGTATTGCCCTTTGAGGTGGTGAGCATGCTGTTATTGGCGGCGCTTATCGGTTGTATTGTTATTGCAATCAAAAAAGAAAGCAAATGAACGGAATACCATTAACACATATATTGTTTGTAAGTACGGCATTATTCTTCATTGGCATGTATGGCCTTTTCTCAAGAAGAAATATGATCACTATGCTCATGTCGATCGAGCTCATACTGAATAGTGTCAATATCAATTTCCTTGCATTCAATAAGTACCTGTACCCTGAGAATCTTGACGGTATTTTCTTTACCATATTTATCATTACCATTGCTGCTGCAGAAGCTGCGGTAGCCATTGCGATCATTATTAACCTGTACAGAAGCCACCAGTCGATTGATGTGGAAGATGCAGGAGAACTTAAATTTTAAAATGAGAGACTATACTTATATAGCATTAATTCCGCTGATACCTTTAGCAGTTTTCATTATTTTAGGCCTGTTTGGAAGAAAGTATTTTAAAGCCTCCTCAGGAATCTTCGCTTCAACTTCTCTCCTGGTTTCGACAGTATTGTCAATCTATACTGCTTACAATTATTTTTTTGTTGACGGCAAGGTCAATGGTGTATTCCAAAAGATCATTGCCTTTAAATATACATGGCTTCAATTTTCTCCTAATGTATCAATAGATATGGGAGTGGTGTTGGATCCCATTTCGGTTATGATGATAGTGGTTGTTACTGTTGTTTCTCTTATGGTGCACATCTTTAGTCTTGGCTACATGAAGGGTGAAGAAAGATTCGCAACCTATTATGCCTTCCTTGGATTATTTACTTTTTCGATGCTCGCACTTGTATTATCAAGTAATATATTTCAACTCTACATTTTCTGGGAACTGGTTGGTATTTCCTCTTTCCTGCTCATTGGATATTATTACGACAGGCCATCCGCAGCAGCAGCGGCTAAAAAAGCTTTTATCGTCACACGATTTGCAGACCTCGGATTCCTGATAGGCATATTAATTCTTGCATTTCATGCTGAAACCCTCGATTTCAATACACTGATCACCCGATTAACTTCTGCTTCTCCGCAATTATCAAATATAACTGCCAACTACTTTTTAGGCATTTCAGCCTTAACCTGGGGATTGGTATTAATATTCATTGGTGGGGCTGGTAAATCTGCGATGTTCCCATTGCACATTTGGCTGCCTGATGCCATGGAAGGCCCGACCCCTGTATCTGCCTTGATACATGCAGCAACAATGGTGGTCGCTGGCGTATTCCTGGTTGCTAGATTATTTCCCATTTATGTTATGGATCATGCTGCAATGCAGGTAATTACATGGGTTGGCGCAATCTCAGCACTATTCGCTGCCGTTATTGCATGTACACAAACAGACATTAAAAGAGTGCTTGCCTATTCTACCATCTCTCAAATAGGATTTATGATGTTTGCCTTAGGTGTATCTGGTTATAAAGGAGAAGCGGGTTTGGGATATATGGGATCCATGTTTCACCTGTTCACCCATGCATTCTTCAAATCCTTATTATTCCTTTGTGCCGGGGCAGTGATACATCTTGTTCACAGCAATGATATGAAAGACATGGGAGGTCTTAGGAAATTAATGCCTGTAACTAATGCCTGTTTTTTAATTGCCACCCTTGCCATTGCCGGTATTCCTCCATTCTCAGGTTTCTTTAGCAAGGAAGAGATCCTGCTTGCGGCCTATAACTCAAATAAATTCGTTTATGCTATTGGGTTAGGCACCTCTGCGCTTACCGCATTTTATATGTTCAGGTTATACTTTTCTATATTCTGGAAAAAAGATATAATAGACCATTCTTCACATTCACATGGGGAAGGAACCCTCTCTATGAAGATACCGTTAATCTTATTGGCTGCAGGAGCCCTGGCTGCGGGATTCCTTCCACTCTCAAATTTGGTAACCGCAGATGGCGCTGCCCTGGATACCCATATTGATATCTATTTTTCTCTCGCCCCTGTGCTATTGGCTTTAGGAGCGATATTTTTTGCAGGGCGATTGTATATGAGTGAAAATGACAAGGCCTTAAAAATTTCAGAAGCCTCAGGTAAATTATACACTTCGGCATACCACAAATTTTACATAGATGAGATCTATCTTTTTATAACAAATAAAATAATCTTTAACCTGGTTGGAAAGCCGGCTGCATGGTTTGACAAACATATTGTGGATGGCCTGATGAATGCTTTGGCAACTTTGACCGGAAAAATATCAGAATGGATCAAAGGATTACAATCGGGAAAGGTTCAGAATTATGCTTTGTATTTCTTTGCAGGGATACTGGGATTGACGGTGTTGTTTGT
>JADGPY010000204.1 GCA_017882205.1 Chitinophagaceae bacterium | reverse complement strand
TTTAACCATTGAATCAATTTCAAACCTCGAAAATGCACTCGGCATTAAAATCATTGACGGAATTAAAAAGCATCGCCAATCAGCAGCTTAGTTTATGAACTGATTACCCATCCTACAAAGTAGCATTTTATCTGTGGAGCTGCAGGGAGTTGAACCCTGGTCCAAACATATCCGCCATAAGCTTTCTACATGTTTATTTATGCATTGGTTGTCGGAAAAAGGCAGGGGCACAACTAACCAACCATTTCCTTAGCTGTATCGTCTTGAGCGATCATCACAGCCTTTGATCGCAGCAGCCCGTTTTTTGTTTGAGTCGGCGGGGTAGCTTGGCAACAGGCAAGCCTGCTACCCGGCCCTAATGGTTGCTAATTAATAATTAGGCAGCCATGGCATACGAAGTATTGCCATTTAAAGTTTTCGTATTCAGATTAAGGTGCTAATTACGCAACGCACCACATGCTTACACTTACAAAGAACTATGCTGTCAAAACCGGTCAGCCCCGTAAGCCAATTGGCAATACACAATCGGCAGTTAGCAACTGCAAATTTAAGATTTTTGAATGAGATTCTTGACTTCAAATGTATTAGGTTACTTCGAGCGTCCATACCCAAACCAATCATTCCCATTTGCAAAAAGCATTAACCCAAGTAATAAGATCATCCCGGCAATTTGGGCATACTCAAGGAATTTATCACTAGGCTTGTGGCCGCTTACCATTTCAACGATAGTGAAAAGCACATGCCCTCCATCCAACGCAGGAATGGGTAAAAGGTTCATGAATGCAAGAATTATGGAGAAAAATGCAGTGATATTCCAAAATGACTCCCAATCCCAACCACTTCTGGGAAAGATTGATGCCATCGCCTTGAATCCTCCAAGTCCTTTATAAGCACCAGTTTTTGGAGATAATATTTTTTTGAACTGGTCAATATAGAATTGTAATTGTACCCCGGTTTTCTTTACACCCGCAGGAAATGATTCAAAAAATCCATAGCTCTTCTTTTCAAAGCGGATAATCCCGGCACTATCAAGTTCTTCAAGAGTTACATGAAGATTGAAACCGATGGAGGCATCCTCCCTAACAGGGACAATCAAGCCAATTTCCTGTCCTGAGCGTTGAACTTTTAACAATACCTTCTGCCCTTTCTTTGTCCATAGTACTTTCTTAAATTCATCAAGGTATGATATTTCAATACTATCAATAGCAAGGATCCTATCTGCTTTTCTTAGCCCCGATTGATATGCAACTGATGTGTCAGGCACACTCACTACAAGTACTGGCATTCGGGCACTTATTAATGGGTCGTCACTATTATGTTTCTTTTCAACAAGTTTTCCCAAAACGTCTGGGGGCATGTTGAGGGTTCTCTGCTGGCTGTCCCTTTCAATTGTTACCGTTTTATTTACCAGCAGTATTTTTTTCATGATATCGCTATAATCGTCAAGCGGTTTATCATCCACAGCAAGTATTTTGTCGCCATCTTTAAAACCAAGGTTATAGAATAGGGAATCATTGAATGCAATTCCATATTTCAATGAACTAACTGGCACCTTGCTATCGCCCCATTTAAATAATATCATAGCATATATAAAGAAAGCCAGCAATACATTCATTGTAATACCTGCAAGCATTATGATCAAACGTTGCCAGGCGGGCTTACTCCTGAATTCCCACGGCTGTGGAGGTTGCTTCATCTGTTCTTTATCCATGCTTTCATCTACCATCCCTGATATTTTTACATAGCCTCCCAGGGGCAGCCATCCAATTCCATATTCGGTTTCTCCCACTTTCTTCTTAACCAAAGAAAACCATGGATCAAAGAATAGATAAAATTTTTCAACCCGGCATTTAAACCATTTTGCTGTTATATAATGTCCGAATTCATGCAGTATTACAAGGATGGATAAAGAAAATATTAAATATCCTGCCTGTAAACCTACTTGTGACCAGTTGATTGAGAGTGTCAGCATGCTATGATTTAAAAGTTTTTAAGCCTGCCCGCAGGCAGGTTCTTAGTTCTTAGTTAGTTAATTAGTTTTTATGAAGTTTTGACCCTACAGTTTTATTAAAGAGGCCGCAAAGCTACGAGCCTCTCCGTCGCTTTCAAAATATTCATCAAGATTTGGCTTTTCTATAAAGCTTACATTTTGCATTGTTTGCTCCACTACTGCCGTAATGTCCAGGAAACCAATTCGATTGCGTAAAAATGCCCATACTGCAATTTCATTGGCCGCATTTAGCACACAAGGCAGGTTTCCACCTTTGTTTAATGCTTCTGTTGCCAATGTGAGATTGCGGAAGGTTTTAGTATCAGGTTCCTCAAAGTTAAGCGAAGACAACTTTCTCCAGTCCACTCGTCGGGCGTCACTAAAAATACGATGAGGGAATGTCAATGCATATTGTATCGGCACCTTCATATCAGGCAATCCCATCTGGGCTTTAATGCTACCATCTTCAAATTGTACCATGCTGTGAACAATGCTCTGGGAATGAATAATCACCTGTATCTGATCTGGTTGCAGGTTAAATAACCATTTTGCCTCGATCATCTCAAGCCCTTTATTCATAAGTGTGGCAGAGTCAATGGTGATCTTGGCTCCCATGTTCCAGTTGGGATGTTGCAAGGCATGATCCCGCTTAACATTTACCAGGAAGTTGGGTTTCTTGCCAAGAAAGGGACCTCCACTTGCTGTAAGGATGATCTTTTCTATTTTATTCCTGGTCTCTCCTACGAGGCATTGAAAGATAGCCGAATGCTCACTATCCACCGGGATGATGGGAACCTTATTTTCAAGAGCTTTTTTCATTACCAGGTCTCCGGCTACTACCAGCGTTTCCTTATTTGCTAATGCAATCGCTTTACCCTTTTCAACTGCTTTGAGTGTGGGTTTTAATCCTGCAAAGCCCACAATCCCTGCGATCATCATGTCATAATTGTCAAAGTCAGCTACTTCTTCCAGGGCCTTTTCCCCCGCAAAAACTTTTACATCTGTAGAGGCCAGGGCGGATTTTACTGCCTCATATTTTTTTTCATCACCAATCACAACAGCATTGGGCTTGAATTTCAAGGCCTGCTGTATGAGCAATGTATCATTCGTTTGCGCAGAGAGAATCTCTACCTCAAACAATTTCTCATTTGCTTCGATAACCGATAAAGCTTGTGTGCCAATGGAACCTGTAGAACCAAAAACTGCAATTCTTTTTTTAGACATTTTTTTTTGAAAGTGGATAAAGATACTCAATAATCAACCCAGGCCTTCAATTGATCGGCTATCTTCCTGTCATTGCTTAACCTGGGAACCTTATTTTGCCCACCGAGCTTGCCGATGCTTTTCATATATTCTATAAAACCGCCTTTTTTTATTACCCGTATAGTTAGATGGTCAAGGATATTTCCACTTACAAGGTCATTATAATAAACATTTTTCTCACGCAATTGGTTATCCACTTTTTTGATGAAGGCTTCCATGTTTGCCGGCGGTGTTTCAAACTCTATGAACCACTCGTGGAAACTTTTAGAACCATCCTGCGAGATCATGGGAGCCACTGTAAATTCTTTAATATGTATCCCCTCTTCATTGGCAGCTTTCAGCAATGAGCCTTCCACTTCCTCACCAATAACATGTTCACCGAATGCTGATATAAAATGCTTTATCCTACCGGTCACCACAAGACGGTAAGGTTCTAATGAAACAAACTTGATAGTATCTCCTGTATTATAGGCCCATAACCCAGCATTACTACTGACAATAAGAACATAATTCACCCCCTTTTGTACATCCTTTAAGGTTACCCTTTTTGGCTTTTCATTCGATATTTCAGGAGCAGGAATAAATTCGAAGAATATGCCGCTATTTGTATTCAGCAATAATCCTTCTTCCGTTTGGCTATCCTGGAAAGCAAAAAAGCCCTCGCTGGCTGGAAATAATTCAATACAGTCAATATTCTTACCAATGCTTTCGTACAGCTTTGTTTTATAAGGCTCGAAGTTTACCCCACCCTGAACCATCACGCTGAAATTGGGGAAGATCTCACTTATCTTTTTACCTGTTCTTTCATTCAGTTTATCAAAATACATCTGCATCCACGGGGGAATCCCGCTGATCAATCGCATGTCCTGGTTAATAGTTTCATCAATGATCTTTTCCAGCTTCGTTTCCCAGTCTTCTATACAATTCGTCTCAAAGGAAGGAAGTTGGTTAGCGCGTAAATATTTAGGCACATGATGATTCACAATTCCACTTAACCTGCCCGTTGGAATACCACCAATCCTTTCCAGTTCTGGTGAGCCGCTAAGAAAAATAAGCTTTCCATCTGCAAAGGCAGTATTACCTGTCTGGGCCATATAACACAATAATGCATTCCTCGCCGAATTGATATGATTGGGGATGGAATCTTTTGTGATCGGAATGTATTTTATTCCACTTGTGGTGCCACTGGTTTTGGCGAAATAGATCGGCAGACCTTTCCATAAAACATTCTGTCTGCCATGTTTTATCAGGTCAATATAATTTTGGAACTGCTCATAATCGCGCACCTTTACATGCGCTATATAATCATCATGCGTTTTAATATCTGAAAAAAAATGCGCTTTACCGAATACGGTATTTGTTCCTGCCTTAATTAATTGTTGAAAAATGTTCTCCTGGTCGGCGACTGCCGTAATCATCCCCTTCCTGATCTGCTTATAAATGTAGTTTGCAAAAGGCTTCGCAAGAAATGATTTGATCTTCATCCAGGCACAATCGTTGAGGCGCAAAGATAAGAACAAGTTCTTAGTTCTAAGTTCTAAGAACTGGTTTTTTAATTACACGACGGACACTGCCATTCATTATCCAAATCTATACAGGTAACTACCACAATAGCATTAGTTTCCGGAGCAAAGATCACCCGAAGGTGTTGGTGATCATGAAGGTATCCTTCTACGGCATATTTTGGTCCATGTTCAGCTTGTAATTCACTTTTGTTGTAATTTATACTGCCGTCATGCAATATTTCCTTAATCTCATCTTCAGTTATATGACGGCATTCCATCCTACATTTTGCATGTTTCGTAAGAATTAGGTGATTTTCTTTTCTGTTTAGATCCTGGCTTTTATTCTGAGAATTACTGTTAGAAAAATTATGAATAAAGAACCTCGCAATAAGGGCTATAACCAATATCACCAGGATAATGGAAGAGCTTATCTTTGACCTGGATGTATTCATAGAAAAGAATTCTGCCACTAGTTTTTACAATCGCATTCAACCTTTTTATCAATAGTGTTAACGGTAACAACCAGCAATGAATATCCAATTGGAGTTACTACAACTCTCAATTTCTTTCCTGAATCATATTCAACGGCAAATGTCTTTTCAGCAGAAGCCACATCACTACGACTTACATTAACAAGACCCTCTTTCAAAACTGTTCGCACATCTTTTTCATCTATTGATAAGCATGTCATCTTACAACTGGCCATAGCTGAAAAGATTAGCTTGGTACTATCAGTATACCCTCTTAATTTAAACACCTGTGAAACTTTAGTTTTTTCAACTGGTGGCACATAAGGATTATTGTTCTTCCGCCTCATTTCTCTTTGCTCCTGCTGAAGATTTTGAGCATTGGCACCAAAGCAAAAAGAAAGTATCAGTAATGTTAAAATCAATTTTCTCTTCAGCATAATTGAATATTTATTCAAAGAAAAACAAATTAATTGATTAGTAGCCCAGTTTGCTGATACCTGATACCTGATACCTGATACCTATCTTTGCATCCTATGAACAAAACGGTTGCCCTTCATACACTTGGTTGCAAACTGAATTTTTCGGAGACGTCGGCTTTATCAAGATTGCTTGAACAGGAAGGCTTTGAGAAAAAACAGTTTGATGAAGTGGCAGACCTATATGTGATCAATACCTGCTCAGTAACTGACAATGCAGACAAGGAATGTCGCCAAATAGTTCGTCGGATTCAACGTAAGGCACCCGGGTCCATGGTAGTTGTTACAGGATGCTATGCCCAACTGAAACCAGAAGAGATAGCCTCCATTGCAGGAGTTGATCTTGTATTAGGCGCAGCAGAAAAATTCAATATTGTTCAGCATCTTAGCCAACTCACAAAAGGGGATCCTACAAAGATCTGCAGTTGCGATATTGAGGACGTTTCTGTTTTCCATGGTTCCCATTCTATAAACGATAGAACAAGAACATTTTTGAAAGTACAGGATGGCTGTGATTACAATTGTTCGTTTTGTACGATTCCAATGGCGCGCGGCAAGAGCAGGAGTGATTCTATAGCAAATGTGGTCTCCAGGGCTGGGAAACTTGCTGATAATGGCGTAAAGGAAATCGTACTTACCGGGATAAACCTCGGCGATTTTGGTCTTCATCCTCAGGACTCAGAAACCTCCCAACTTAATACAAAGCAGAGAGATGAGAATTTTTTTATGCTTATAGAAGCGCTTGAAAAGATTGAGGGAATTTCACGCTACCGGATCTCTTCCATTGAACCGAATCTTCTTACCTATGAAATGATCGACTTCATTGCTCAAAGCAAAAAGTTCATGCCTCACCTTCATATCCCTTTACAAAGCGGAAGCAATAAGATCCTTGGCATGATGAGACGGCGTTATAAAAAGGAATTGTATAGCTACAAAATTGACTATATTAAACAATTAATGCCAGATGCGGCAATAGGTGTGGATGTTATAGTTGGATTTCCTGGCGAAACTGAGGAAGATTTTCATGAGACTTTGGAGTTCTTACATTCACTGAAAATTTCTTATCTCCACGTATTTACCTATTCTGAAAGATCTGATACTCTGGCACTGGATATCAAACCAGTTGTACCCATAAGTGTTCGCAATGAACGAAATAAGATTCTTAGAAATCTATCCTATCAAAAATTACAATATTTCACCAGCCAGAATAATGGCCAAACCCGCCCGGTATTATTTGAA
>JADGPY010000022.1 GCA_017882205.1 Chitinophagaceae bacterium | reverse complement strand
AGGCAGTTCACCAGGATCTTGTTGGAGAAACAAACCTTCACTTTGCAGATACACTTGATAAAAATATTGATGTTTTGTTCTTATGCATGGGGCATGGTGAGTCAAAGAAATTCCTGCAGAATAATATTATTGATGAGAAGACACGGATCATTGATCTGTCTCATGATTTCCGGTTATTAAAAAATTCTTCCATTGGTTCAAGGAACTTTATCTACGGTCTCCCTGAATTGAATCGGGAATCGATAATAAATGCACGGAATATTGCCAATCCAGGCTGTTTTGCAACTGCTATTCAATTGGGATTACTTCCACTTGCCAAGAATGGGTTGCTTAATGAAGTTTATACCACGGGTATTACCGGCTCTACCGGCGCAGGACAAACGCTGGGAATTACCTCTCATTTCAGTTGGCGAACCAATAATATCCAGGCATATAAAACACATACTCATCAGCACCTGGACGAAATAAATCAATCACTTACTCAATTGCAGGCTTCTAATCCAAAGTTAGCAGTACATTTTGTTCCCTGGAGAGGTGATTTTGCAAGAGGTATTTTTATTAGTTCTCAATTAAAGTGTTCCATTTCCATTAAACAAGTTAAAGAACTATTTATCGAATTTTATAAGGATGAACCTTTTACTGCTTTACATGATGATCCTATATTTCTAAAACAGGTAGTGAACACCAACAAATGTTTAATACAATTAGAACAGGTGGGCGATCACCTTATAGTACATACAGTATTAGATAATTTACTAAAGGGAGCCAGCGGACAGGCAGTACAGAATATGAACCTTATGTTTGGTATTGAAGAAACAGAAGGATTGAAGTTAAAAGCAAATTATTTTTAATGAAATTATTCGACGTATATCCTCTTAATGATATCACCATCGTAAAAGCCGATGGCTCTTATGTATGGGATGATAAAGACATAAAATACCTCGATATGTATGGCGGGCATGCCGTCATCAGTATTGGCCATTCTAATCCACACTGGATGAATAGAATAGAAACCCAGTTACATAAAATTGCTTTTTATTCAAACTCTATCAAAATCCCAATCCAACAGGAGTTAGCCGATAAACTCGGTAAAATAACTGGTAAGAATAATTACCAATTGTTTTTATGTAACAGTGGCGCTGAAGCGAATGAGAATGCTTTAAAGCTTGCTTCCTTTTATAATGGAAGAAAAAAAATAATTGCATTCAGCAAATCTTTTCATGGACGTACTTCCCTTGCAGTTGAGGTTACCGATAATCCCTCCATTCTTGCCCCTGTTAATAAAACCGGCAATGTAATTTTCGTTCCATTTAATGATGAGCAGGCATTGATGGATGCTTTTGAAAATAATAAAGATGAAATTTCATCTGTAATAATAGAAGGAATTCAAGGTGTAGGCGGAATTAATGTCGCTGATGAAAAATTCCTTAAACTTATTAGGAAACTTTGTGATGAAAACAAGGCGGTTTATATAGCTGATGGCGTACAATGCGGCTATGGGCGTACGGGAAAATTCTTTTCACATGATTTTGCAGGAGTTAGTGCAGACATATACTCTATGGCAAAAGGAATGGGTAATGGCTTTCCCATTGGAGGCATTCTAATTGCTCCTTCCATCCAGCCAAAACATTTTATGCTGGGTACTACGTTCGGAGGAAACCACCTCGCATGCGCAGCAGCCTTGGGAGTATTGGAAGTAATTGAAGAGGAGGGATTGATGGCAAATGCCGGGGAAGTTGGACAATACCTTATAGACAAGTTAAAAACAATTAAAGAAATAAAGAATGTTCGTGGAAGAGGATTGATGATTGGTTTTGATGTTCCGGATGCGTTGAAAGACCTAAAGAAAAACCTGCTATACAAAAGGCACATATTTACAGGGGAGTCAAAACCAAATATCATTAGGTTGCTCCCGGCATTGAATATAACAAAGGACCAGGTTGATTATTTTGTAGCAGCATTAGAAGAGGAAATTATGAGCATGCAGGAGGTAGTTACATAACTATTTTGTATTGTTAGAACTTCAAATAAATACATTTTGAAACAATTTATTTCCGCTGCAGATGCAGATATAGAAGTTCTCGTGCAAAAAGCACTGGAGTATAAAATTGATCCATTCAAACATTCTTCTTCCGGAGTGCATAAGCGGATTGGATGCTTATTCCTAAATCCAAGTATGCGTACCCGCTTAAGCACACAGATCGCAGCACAGAACCTGGGGATGGAATCGCTGGTATTCAATGTTGGACAGGAAGGATGGGCATTGGAATTTGAAGAAGGCGTGATCATGAACGGAAGTTCTATTGAACACATCAAAGATGCAGCCCCTGTATTGGGAAAATATTTTGATATCCTTGCGATCCGTACATTTCCATCTTTGAAGAATAGAGAGGATGATTACAGTGAATTGTTTCTGAAACAATTTATTAAATATGCATCTGTACCTGTTATAAGTCTTGAAAGTGCAACCTTGCATCCGCTTCAGAGTCTTGCAGATATTATTACTATTACAGAATCATTTAAAGAGGATAGAAAGCCAAAAATTGTATTGTCATGGGCACCGCATGTAAAACCATTACCACAATGTGTTGCGAATAGTTTTGCTCAATGGATCAATGCCTGGGATAAAAGTGATTTTATAATCACCCATCCTGAAGGGTATGAACTGGATGAGCATTTTACACAAGGCGCTACTATCTGCTACTCACAGGACGAGGCTTTGGCAGGGGCTGATTTTGTGTATGTAAAGAACTGGAGCAGTTACCGGGAATATGGCCAGGTATTGAATAATAATTCCAGTTGGATGTTAACCAATGAAAAGCTGAAGCCTACAAATAATGGTAAGGTGATGCATTGTCTGCCGGTTAGAAGAAATGTTGAATTGAGTGATGAGGTTTTGGATGGGCCAAATAGTATTGTGACTTTGCAGGCTGCGAACAGGGTATGGGCTGCGCAGGCGGTGATTGCCAGTATGCTGGGAGTGTAAAAATTTATTTATTAATGGCAGAACTCTATATAATAAAAATTGGTGGAAATATTATCGATGATGAAGAACAGCTTTCCTCATTCCTCATTGATTTTGCTGTTATCGATGCTGATAAAATCCTCGTGCATGGAGGCGGAAAGCTTGCCACAGCAATGGCGGATAAACTGAATATTCCACAGCAATTAATTGAAGGAAGAAGAATTACGGATGCCGAAACCTTGAAGATTATTACTATGGTATACGCAGGGTATATCAACAAAAGTATCGTAGCGAAGCTCCAGGGTAACAATTGCAATGCTATTGGCTTGTGCGGCGCAGATGCTAACCTGGTGCAAGCACATAAAAGGATACATCATTCAATTGACTATGGGTTCGTTGGGGATGTGGATTCAGTAAATACACCTTTTCTGGAATTACTATTAAAGAACAACATGGTACCGGTTATAGCTCCACTAAGTAGTGATCGCAAAGGGCAACTACTCAATACTAATGCGGATTCAATTGCCCAGGAGTTAGCAAAGGGGCTGTGTAATTTGTATGATGTTAACCTTGTTTACTGTTTTGAAAAGAATGGAGTACTAAAGGATGTTGACAATGATCATTCAGTGATAAGAACAATTAATCCCGAATTGTACCATCAACTGAAGATGGAAGGTGCGATCTTTGCAGGGATGATCCCAAAGCTCAATAATTCATTCGATGCATTGAATGCGGGTATTAAAAAAGTGATTATAGGGAATGCTGCCTATTTACATAAATTAATTAGTGGAGATGCCGGTACAACCATTACAAACTAAGGAAGATATTGAAGATATTGAAGATATTCAACGAAGTTCCATAGATCTGCTGAAACAGCTTATCAGGATACCTTCATTTAGTAAACAGGAAGATAAAACTGCGAGCGCTATCGGTTCATTCTTACAATCAAAAGAAATACCTTTTGAAAGATATCTAAATAATATCTGGGCAATCAATAAATATTTTGATGATAGCAAACCTACCATCTTACTCAATTCACATCATGATACCGTTCAACCAAATAGCGGTTATACAATCGATCCATTTGTTCCGGAAGAAATAGATGGGAAATTATATGGATTGGGGAGCAATGATGCCGGAGGATGCCTGGTGGCTCTAATTGGCGCTTTCACATATTTTTATTCCCGTTCAGGCCTGAAGTACAACCTTGTACTTGCAGCTTCTGCCGAGGAAGAAATTTCAGGCAGTAATGGAATTGAGGCACTTTTACAGGAGAAAGATTTTAAAAGATATTTGACAAATAATGTTTGCGCAATCGTAGGCGAACCTACACAAATGCAAATGGCTGTAGCTGAAAAAGGGCTGATGGTACTCGATTGCATTTCACATGGAATAGCTGGACATGCTGCAAGAAATGAAGGCGACAATGCCATATATAAGGCAGTTCATGATATCAATTGGTTTCTAACCTATCGCTTTCCTAAAGTTTCTGATTTCTTAGGTCCTGTTAAAATGACGGTCACCAGTATTGAGACTGCTAATAAAGCGCATAACGTAGTACCGGGGGAATGCAGGTTTGTTGTTGATCTCCGGATAAATGAGCTCTATACTTTTGATGATGTGATCAAGACCATAAGGGAGAACATTGGCAGTGATGTTGCACCACGAAGTATCCGCCTTCGTTCATCTTCAATAGCAACAGATCATCCACTTGTAAAGGCTGGTACTGTATTAGGAAAAACCTGCTATGGTTCTCCCACTACTTCGGATAAAGCGCTTATGCCCTTCCCTTCATTAAAAATGGGCCCTGGGGTTTCAGCAAGAAGTCATTCAGCGGATGAGTTTATATATGTTGATGAGATCCGTGAAGGCATCAGGATCTATATTGACCTTTTAAAGCAATTGTTATGAAACTGTGGCAAAAAGAAAATACTTCAGTATCAGGAATCATCGAAAAATTTACTGTTGGAAGAGATAAGGAATTTGATATCCTTTTAGCAAAGTATGATGTACAAGGATCAATAGCACATGTAAAAATGCTTGGCTCAGTGGGCCTCATGACAAGTGAAGAATCAAGCAAAGCTGTTGTAGCGCTGGAAGATATACTAACAGATATTTCAAAATCAGTGTTTGAAATATCTGAGGATGCCGAAGATATCCATTCCCAAATAGAACAGTTGCTAACCGAAAAGATAGGGGATACAGGAAAGAAAATTCATAGTGGCAGAAGCAGGAATGACCAGGTTGCATTGGATATTAAGTTGTACTTGCGTGCAGAAATCATTTCGATAAAAGAAGAGGTGAAAAAATTATTCGATCTGCTAATACTTCAAAGCGAAAAGAATAAATCTAAATTATTACCTGGCTATACTCATCTGCAGATAGGAATGCCTTCCTCGTTTGGGTTGTGGTTTGGAGCCTATGCAGAAAGTTTGGTAGACGATCTGGAAGTATTATCAGCCGCTTATATTATCACGAATAAAAATCCTTTAGGTAGTGGTGCTGGCTATGGCTCATCGTTTCCACTCAACCGTACGATGACCACTGAACTTTTGAATTTTCCATCTATGAACTACAATTCAGTATACGCCCAGATGACACGTGGCAAGACTGAAAAAATAGTAGCTATGGGATTAAGCACCATTGCTTCTACCCTCGGTCGTCTTTCAATGGATTGTTGTTTATACCTGAACCAGAATTTTAGTTTTATTTCATTTCCTGACGAGCTTACGACTGGTAGCAGTATTATGCCCCACAAAAAAAATCCAGATGTATTTGAACTGATTAGGGGTAAATGCAATCGCATTCAATCGATACCAAACGAATTATCATTATTGCTTGCGAATCTTCCTTCGGGATATCATCGTGATTTGCAACTCACTAAAGAAATATTATTTCCTGCAATAGAAGAATTGAAGGGATGCCTGCAATTGGCAATAATAATGTTGTCAAATATCGAAGTTCGGGATAACATCCTTGCAGACGAAAAATATAAATATTTATTTACTGTAGAAGCCATCAATGAATTAGTTAACCAAGGAGTTCCTTTCCGTGAGGCTTATCAGCAGATAGGCAATCTTGTGGATAGGAATGAATTTACTTTTGATACAACTAAACCTTTGCATCATACGCATGAGGGTAGTATGGGCAATCTGATGAATGATAAAATTGTAAAATCTATGACAACGGTATTATCGAAGTTTTTTCATTTAGAGAATCTTAATCATATGGTAAAAGAGTAAAATTAATCTTACTCTTTGCAGTTAAGAACTCCTAAATAATTAAAATATCCTCCTAACTTTGAATAAATACATTTTCATATGCACCGTACTTATATTCTCTCTTTACTTTTATTTGCCAGCTTTTCTGCAACAGCAAATACGACGAACGATTCCAACTTCATTGAGAAGCCGATAGTATTGCATACCAGCACTGGTGATATTTATGGAACCCTTACTACGCCAAAGAAATATGATAAGATCCCGGTGGCTCTTCTTATTGCGGGTTCAGGACCTACCGATCGTGATGGCAATAATCCATACGCTATGAATGCAGGATTAAAAAAGCTTGCCTATGCATTGGTAGATAATAATATTGCCTCAGTTCGATTTGATAAAAGAGCAATTGGCGAAAGCAAAGGTGCAGCAAAATCAGAAATCGATCTAAGATTTGATGATTATGTAAACGATGCTAAAGACTGGGTCAACCTGCTAAAAGCTGATCAGCGATTTTCAAAACTCATCATTATAGGTCACAGTGAAGGTTCCTTGATAGGAATGATAGCTGCTGCGAAGGCAGATAAATTTGTCTCCATCGCGGGAGCAGGCAGATCGGCTGATATTATTATAAAAGAGCAGCTTGGCAAACAACCTCAAAGTATCCAGGATCTGGCATTCCCGATAATAGATAGTCTTAAGTCTGGTGTTCTTTTTGCTGACCCTGATCCCATGCTCGCTTCATTATTCAGGCCAAGCGTTCAGCCATATATTATATCATGGTTCGCCAAAGATCCTCAGGCGGAAATTAAAAAATTATCAATACCTATTTTGGTTATTCAAGGCACCAATGATATCCAGGTATCCGAAGAAGATGCAAAATTGCTGGTGGCCTCAAATCCTAAGGCAAAGCTTGTGCTGATAAAAAATATGAACCACATCTTTAGAATTATTGAAGGCGATGCTGAAGCAAATATAGCTACCTATAATAAATCTTCGTTACCTATCTCTGACGAAATGGTTAAGAGCATTATAAGCTTCATTAATCAATAAATTAAAATTTTTTCTTCTTAACATTTCTTTACATCAAATACGTACTACCACGGATTGAAAAGAGCTGGCAACTTTGCTATCTTTACGTTATAATTAAAACTACCAATTATGAAACGTTTAGTAATTTTCCTTGCCATGGTGGTTGCCACAAACGCAATCAGGGCACAAACAGTCTACATTAGTTCAGACAACCGGCAGTCATGTTTCTGGGACAGCACTGATCAAAAATTTTCACTATGTGGAAATCTCGAAGATTTTGAATCCATGTTTACATTAAATGCTGGAGAAACAATGTTTGTTCACACTACGAAGAACATGAAATCGTCCTACTATATAAAAGGTAAAACATATAGTGCTGAAAATGACACTTACACCTATGATGTTGTAAGTGATGTAGGAAATAAATATCAATTCATCTTAGGAAAAGATGCTGCCAATTTTATAATCCTTTCTACTGGCCACACTGATACAAAAGATGATTATATTATGAAGTTTCCGATAAAGAAGAAATGGTCAGATTAGAGATTGTTTGAACTCCTCCAGGCAGCTTCATATAATAGTTTTTGTTAATCTTTCCGAATAATTGGTTATCTTGCAGAAAATGTAATGTCCGTGAATCTTGAGATAGCCCAACAACAAAAGTTTATAGAAGAATTTAACGACCTGGTGAAAGATGCCCCTCCGAAGTTTAAACAAAAATGGGATCAGGAAATTCATTTTTTAAATCCTACTCACCAAAAATCGATGCCGGTATTTAACCCGGGTGCCATAGATGCATTATCTGTTGCATTGAGGGATAAGTATGAGATACTACGTAGGAAATATTACACCAAGACGTTATAATCCTTCCGCTTTCTTTTTTATTATTTTTTTGCCACTAAGAGGTTTGCATATGCTTCGTTCCTAACTGCAAACTCCTCTTCTTTATCCTGCTGATCTCCATAGATTCAATCAAGGGTTCTGGCATTAAGATTAGGGAAACATTATTTTCTTTCCACCATGTGGCTTCCTGTAATTTTTTAAAATGAATGATCCCTACCAGGTATTTTCTTTCTTCGTTGGCATGCCATTCATCTATGCTTTCAAATTCATCGTGTGGAACATCTCCCCATTCATCAAAACTAATATAGCTACGTACATAAAAATCATTGGTTAGTTCATTCGGTTGATGGTGATACAATTTTTTATATTCGTATCTATAGTCATATCGAAGCGCACTGATGTCGCTTAGTACTGCAGAAGCAGTGGGAAAACTTCCGGCCCCTTTTCCATAAAAAAATTGTTTATCTGCGAATGCACTTTCTATAACAACTCCATTATATTCATTCTTTATGAAGGCAAGCGGATCATCCATTTTAATGAACTGGGGTAATACGAAAGCAGCTACTTTGCCATTGCTTAATTTACTTGCCTGAGCTACCAGCTTAATTGTATAGCCCTTTTGCGTGGCCACATGCGAATCGTGCAAAGTTATCTTTGTAATACCGCTAAATACAAGGTCCGCCTGGTTGGGAATGATACCATACGCATGTGTAAGAAGGAATATCCATTTATTTACCGCATCAAATCCGTCAATATCCAGAGTAGGATCACTTTCCGCAAATCCGAGCTGTTGCGCCTGTAAGAGTGCATCTTTAAAAGAAAGCCGCTCTTCAAAAATCTTTGTAAGGATAAAATTTGTTGAACCATTCACAATTGCCCTAATGGAACGAAGAAGATCATTATCATAGTATTCTTCAAGGTTTCTTATTACAGGGATAGAAGCGCATGCAGCAGCTTCATATAAAAAAGGAAGTTCGGTGGCTTCCTGTAAGGAAAGCAGTGCAGGAAGATGTTCAGCAATCATTTTTTTGTTTGCACTTACAACCGCCTTTCCATTTAATAATGCTGTCCGTACAATTTTATAGGCAGCATCGGCATCGTTGATCACTTCTACAATTATGTTAATGGAAGGATCTTCCAGCAACAGTTCTTTATCCGTTGTAAAAAGTTCATCCGGGGCATTCCTTATTTTATTTGGATTACGGATACAGACCTTCTTAATCGTTGCCTGAAGAGAAGGTGTTTGTTGGAGCACCTTATATACTCCTTCGCCCACCACACCAAATCCGAATAGCCCTATGGTAAGTTTTTTATGTTGCATTTAATCTTATTTTTTAATTGATACATTTAAATTCTTTATTACTTTTTAATCGTTGTACTCGCTCAAATGCCTGGCCAAGATCTTTAACAAGATCATCTGATTCCTCAAGACCTACAGACAACCGAATCAGGCTATCAGCCACCCCTGCCGATTTCCTGGTTACTTCAGGGATAGATTTATGTGTCATTGTTGCAGGATGGCATAGCAGGCTTTTGATACATCCAAGGCTTTCAGCCAGTTTAAAATATTTTGTACTGGTAACAAAGGAGGTTGCGGCTTCAATTGTATCATTCTTAAGTGTAAAAGAAACGATACCTCCAAAACCAGTCGACTGTTTTTTTGCAATATCATGGTTTACATGTGTTTTCAGGCCCGGGTAAAATACTTTTTCTACATCAGGATGCTGCTCAAGGTATTCTGCGATAACCAATGCATTTACGCAATGCTGTTTTACCCTGAGATGCAGGGTTTCAATACCACGGATCACAAGCCAACTATCAAAAGGGGAGAGGATAGCCCCCGAAGCATTCTGAATGAATTTAATTTTTTCACCCAGTTCTATTGTTTTTGTTACGACAAGTCCTGCAATAAGATCACTATGGCCACCAAGATATTTTGTGGCGCTATGAACAACAATATCAGCTCCAAGCGGTATTGGAAGTTGAAGTGCAGGAGAAGCGAAAGTATTATCCACGCATAAGAGCGCATTGTTAGCTTTAGCGATCTTCCCGATTGCCTCAATATCTGATATTTTCAAGGTAGGATTGGTAGGTGTTTCCAGCCAGATCAATTTAGTTTTAGGAGTAATGGCATCTACGATGTTTGATAGGTTGGTTGTATCAACATAGTTCACTGTGATTCCAAACTTTTGGTACACCTTGGTGAATAATCTGAATGCACCTCCATAAATATCATCTACGGCGAGGATCTCATCTCCGGATTCTAAAAGTTTAATTACTGCATCAATTGCGGCCAGTCCACTGCCGAAGGCAATACCAGTGGTGCCTTTCTCAAGGGTGGCGATCAATTGCTCCAGTACATTGCGGGTAGGATTTCCTGTCCTGGCATAGTCATAGCCTTTGTTCACCCCTGGAGCTTCCTGAACGAAAGTGGATGTTTGATAGATTGGAACGGAGATGGAACCTGTGAAGGGGTCTACCGGGATGCTGTGGATCAATTCTGTTGCATTACTCATTGTGATTGTTTTTTTTAAAATTAAAAAATTCAATCACTTACCAACGAATACAGATTACCGGGAAAGCTTCATTGCATAGCAATAAAAAAGCTCACCCGATAAATCAGATGAGCTCTATATAAGGGTGTTGCCACCTACCTAAGGAACTAACTATCTGACTTATCTTTCCACGCATAACGTGGTTGGAGTTAGCACCTTTCGAAATTTTAAAACTTCGCGGTTGCTAAGGCTTCATCGGGCCATATCCCTCTGCCTTTCTTGATAAGTGATTTAAAGAACTGGTGCAAAGATAAGGGTAGGGGAATCACATTTCCAAAAGAAATCATTTCGAATGCATAGAATTTAACTGCAAAACGATTAAGGAAGTTTAAAACTTAATATCTATCGAATACCTTTTGTTTTTTGCATATTTCCATTTCGGACCGTGTAGTAATAACCTTGTAGCTTCTTTGTCGCATTCAACACAAAGAGATTGTTCTGTTTTCACTTTCCCCGGATTACCTCTCTTATTTACTTCAAATGACAATACAACCTTTCCTTTATATTTTTCACCGGCTTTATTGATCGGAACACTAATATTATCAAGTATATACTGATTGAATTTCTGCCATCCTCCGTTAGGGCGATAAATTGAGTCATTAGCAGAAGTTACAGATACGCCTGCCACCTTACCTGCTAATCCATCAGCTATGGTATTTTTTGAATAGCCTAACTCTTTTTTGCTTCTTCGAGTTCCCTGAGCTGTAACTACAACCTCCTTGAGATCTTCGTGAGCCGGTTCCAAAACAATGGTTTTATTTAGACTTGGGCTAAGCTCACTTTGTTTTGTTTTATATCCAACTGCGGCAATAGTTGCATTCAGGTTGCTGTCTTTTGCTGCCAGTTTAAATTTACCTGCAGAGTCTGTAACAGTACTAACCTTTCTTTCATTGTCTTTAACAGTTGCCTGTGCAACAGGATTGCCTCGATCGTCAACAACCTTCCCTTCAACCTGTTTCATATCTTT
>JADGPY010000203.1 GCA_017882205.1 Chitinophagaceae bacterium | reverse complement strand
TCATCCAAGGGCTTTACAAAGCGAAGGTCATAATGTGCAGGATCTAAGCCTTCTGCTTTCACATCACGTATTGCACTTGCGGCAAAATTTCCCGGATGCCCAAAGGATAGGATTGCCAGATCTTTTCCATCCTTTAACTTCCTTCCTTTACCAATTTCTATTTTCTTCATCGCAGTTTTCCACTCTGGCTTAACAGCCTCCCCTCTTGGATAGCGGATAACAAATGGATGGGTTGTACTTTCCAACTGCGCAGTAAACATCAGGTTACGCAGTTCACTTTCATTCATGGGTGCACTAACGATCATATTGGGTATACAACGCATGTAAGCGATATCGTATGCACCATGATGTGTTGGGCCATCTTCTCCAACGAGACCGGCTCTGTCTAAACAGAATACAACCGGGAGATCCTGTATCGCTACATCATGCACAACCTGGTCGTATGCCCTCTGCATGAAGGAAGAATAGATATTACAGAAAACTTTCATTCCCTGGGTGGCAAGACCTGCACTAAGTGTAACCGCATGCTGTTCGCAAATGCCTACATCAAATGCGCGGTCAGGCATTTTCTCCATCATATATTTTAGAGAACAACCACTCGGCATTGCTGGGGTAACGCCCATAATCTTATCATTTTTTTCAGCCAGCTCAATGATCGTATGTCCAAATACATCCTGGTATTTTGGTGGTTGAGGAAGATCGTACGCTTTTTTATAGATCTCGCCAGTTATTTTGTCGAACAAACCAGGTGCATGCCATTTGGTTTGTTCTGTTTCGGCAAGCTGGTATCCTTTGCCCTTAATAGTTTTGATGTGTAGTAATTTAGGACCTGAGATATCTTTTAAATCGGATAGGGTATCAACCAGCTTGGTGATATTATGTCCGTCTATAGGCCCGAAATACCGCAGCTTTAATGATTCAAAGAGATTACTGCTTTTGCTCACCAATCCTTTGAGGCTTGCTTCAAACTTTGATGCAAGCTGTCTTGAATAATGCTTGCCGGGTAATTTGCCGAGCACTTTCCAAAAATCATCTCTTATCTTATTATAGGTTTGGGAAGTGGTAATGTCTGTGAGGTATTCTTTTAATGCACCTACATTTGGATCAATACTCATGCAGTTGTCGTTGAGAATGATCAGGAGATTACTATTTTCAATACCTGCATGGTTCATGGCTTCGAAGGCCATACCGGCTGTCATAGCTCCATCGCCAATAATCGCTACATGCTGCCGGTCTTTTTCCCCTTTATAATGCGAGGCCATAGCCATGCCGAGCGCCGCACTTATCGATGTACTTGAGTGGCCAACACCGAATGTATCATAATCGCTTTCAGTACGTTTTGGGAAACCACTTAATCCTTTGTATTTTCTGTTGGTGGCAAAATTGTCTCTGCGCCCGGTGAGGATCTTATGCCCATACGCCTGGTGGCCTACATCCCATACTAGCTGATCGTAGGGAGTATTAAAAACATAATGTAATGCTACGGTAAGTTCGACTACGCCAAGACTTGCTCCAAAATGGCCACCATGAACGCTTACTACATCAACGATGTATTGTCGCAATTCATCGCAGAGTTGTGGTAACTGGCTACGTGAGAGCTTTTTTAAGTCATCAGGTGAATTGATAGTTTGAAGTAGAGGGCCTGGAGTGATTTCCATCCAAAAAATTTAAATGTAAAGTTAATGTAATTTATAGGTACCGCATCATCCCCAAAATCGCATCCGGATCCGGGCAATTAGCCAAATATTTCTTCCGCTCGCTAAACTTACAAACCCCTGGGTAATCACCCTTATTTATGCGCATATCCTTGATAACCTGGAAATGAAGGTGGGGTGGCCAGTGACCATTTTCTTCAGGCTTACCAAAATGGCCGATCACGGTTCCCCTGACAATATATTGAAATTCAGAAACGCGCGCAATGTCATCGAGACTTAAATGACCATACAATGTATAAAAGGTGATGGTGTCTAATTGATGTAATAAAACCAATGTAGCACCGTAATTGCCAAATTCCTTGTTGAAAGCATAGCTATGAACCATGCCTCCCAGAGGAGCATATACCTTAGTGCCCTCTTCTCCCCAGATATCAATCCCAAGGTGTAGCCTGCGAGGTTCTTCTTCTGATCCAACCGCATCAAATACCTTACTTCGTGAATAAAGACCACGGGGTTCATTATATCCACCGATGCCAAATTTTGCTTTTGCTTTTTTTAATTTCTCATCCACATAAAGAGTAAAAGCTTTGGTGTCGCTTAAATCAATATTGGCCAATTCAGTATTTGTTTCGGAAAAATCCAGGTGCAATAACTTATCATTCATTGGGTCGAAGTCTACTACCTGGTGAAAAGTAGAGGCATTTGCTAATAGCCGCTCGTATAATAAATTCACTGTGATTATCATAATCGTTAGCCTGTTAGGGCGTGGCAAAGTTAACTGTATTTTATGTGACCTGCTTGCTGCAGGCAGGTTGAATGATTATTATGATTTGTTTAACCAATACATTAAAACCAAGGCACTCAGGCGATAAACCCTTTTTAATTTTAGGGGCTTGATAGAGTAAAACAATTTAATTAGTTTTATAAGAGATAATATTTCGTAACCTAAACTAATTTGTTATGCTTAAGTTTATCAAAACATGCTGCTTTTTATTAATGTCTTATGCAGGATTTTCACAGTCCAGTACAGGCTCAAGCATATGGGAACTTGGAGGAGAATATCAATATAATTTCGGACATAACCTGAGTCAACATGATCTTGGTATAAGATATGACGGTTTTAAAGGAAGGAGTAACTGGAACATTGGTATTTCCTACGATTTTGGTAAAACCACAAACAAAACTGATGTACTCAAAGAATATGGATTTGGTTTATCTGTTGGATACAGGTATGGGTTTCATTACAATGCTAATAGTAATTTATTTGGTGGGGTAAGAGCTACATTTGAATTTGATCATTGGAAAGATGGCAGCGGAAAAGCAACATCAAAGGAAACAGTATTTGTTCCAAAAATTGAAGCAGGCTATCAACGAACTTTTGGAACAATGGGCCACGAATATGCTACTCCTTCAATAGGGTATGGCTATGGCATAAAATTAAATGCTGATGGCAATGAAACTAAGGCTGATGAAGGCAGCAGATTTATTCCGGGAATATCTTTTGGCTATCGCTTTTAGTCTATCTGAACTGTGATTTTTGTGATCATACAGGGCAATGTTCATGATAATTTTGCAGAACGATGGGCTCACGCTGAAAGTCAAAACCGGTATATTGGTCAATGATGTTATCCAACACCTGCTCGATCTCTTCTATATTTTTTAAAGTTACTAACTGGCTTCGGTATTCTTTTATGTTAGGCATGCCCTTGAGGTAATTCGCGTAATGTCTTCTCATTTCGTTTATACCAACTACAGGCCCTTTCCATTCGAAAGATCTTCTTAGATGCTTTTTACATACCTCCACTCTTTCTTCTATAGTCGGAGATTCAAGCAATCTGCCAGTTGCAAAATAGTGTTTGATCTCGTTAAAGATCCATGGATAGCCAATTGCCGCCCTGCCAATCATGATTCCATCAATACCATAACGGTTTTTATATTCCAGGGCTTTTTGGGGAGAATCGATATCGCCATTTCCAAAAATCGGGATAGTGATGCGTGGGTTTTCTTTCACTTTGGCAATCAATGACCAGTCTGCTTCTCCTTTATACATCTGGATCCTTGTGCGGCCATGAATGGCCAATGCTTTTATTCCAACATCCTGTAGGCGTTCTGCTACATCTTCTATGTTTTTATTTGTATCATCCCAACCGAGCCTTGTTTTAACCGTAACGGGCAGGCGGGTACTCTTTACCACCGCTTCGGTTAATCGAACCATTAATGGTACATCTTTCAATACTCCTGCGCCAGCGCCTTTGCCAGCCACCTTCTTTACAGGGCAGCCGAAATTAATATCCAGCAAATCCGGGTTTGTTACATCAACGATCTTTGCAGCCAGGGAAAGGCTTTCTTCATCCCCGCCAAATATCTGTATGCCTACAGGTTTTTCATAATCAAAGATGTCGAGTTT
>JADGPY010000021.1 GCA_017882205.1 Chitinophagaceae bacterium | reverse complement strand
TTCTATTTTCCTCCTTCGCGGTATGGTACAAAATTACAATATCCTTAGGATTATATAGAGTTGAACATGAGAAAATGAACTAATTACTTCTGCTTAATGCATTAGAAATTAAAGAAGGAACTGCTACAACTGTCTCATTCGGATTTTTTTTGCTGTAATTGTCACGAATACTGGATGAATTAATGTTTGTCCTTGCAGAAAATTAGTAACAATTGTTGCCATTTTCTGAAAGTCCTCAAACGAATAACGCAAGAAAATCACACTTACAGTTTTAATATGATGAGCAAAAACCCATTCTCCAAAATCTTTATCCTCGGTAAGGATGGTAAGATTTTTTTCCAGAGCCCATTGAATAACTTCTTGATCCTTAATACCGTTGGATAGCTCCTGAACAGAAATAACATTGATTCCTGAAGAGCGAATTTGCTGGATGATAAAGGAGTGGATATTTTCATCAGCCAATATCATGCGTTGGCGATAATTGTTTCGTTTGATATTACATCCGAGGCATAAGCCAGAACAGCCAGAATTGCTTCAGATTTTAGCAGGGGATAAGCACTTATCAATTGCTCAGTAGTAGCACCTTCAGAAAGTTTTTGCAAGATAAGTTCTACGGTAAGACGTGTTCCCTTGATAACTGGCTTGCCAAGCATTATTGAAGGATTCGATTCAATATATTCTCTGTAATTCATACCTTAAAAATAACATATTTTCCTAGCTTTCCATCAAGTTGGATGCCAGTGATTTCCGGGTCCTTTATTCTTCTCGTAATATAAAAGGCAATTTGTTAAGGTTTTTTTTATAAGTCCAATTGAGTAATACGAAGAAGAGGTTCTCTCAGATCAGTAGGTATTTTAGCCATTTCTATTTGAGAAGCTTAGATATTTTAATATTTTGAAAGAAATTCTTTATCATCTTTGTATGAACTCTTTATATTATCCGGTATTGGGTCTTTCCAATAATCTAAACCTATGGTCTTTAAAAACGTAACTATTTCCATTTTGATTTTGTATTGATCACTATTCAATCGAAAGACATTATCCCTAAGAAAATCTAGGATATTTAATTTTTGCCCATCAATAGTTGTAAATCTCATATTATTATAATCCGCTCCTTTATCTAATAAATATTTTGCTACTGCAATTTTCTTTTGTATCAAAGCTTCCGCAAGTGGGCTCCAAAAAGAATCTGTCGTCAGGTTTACATCGGCTCCTTTGTCTACAAGCATTTTTATACTTTCCATCCTATTAGAATATATAGCGCCAAGTAGTGGTGTTTGCTCTTGAATACCTTCAGTTTTTTTCGATAGTAGATTTACATTGCCGTTATATTTTAAAGATAATTCTAAGTATTTGGAAGTGGTATTTTCTTCAGCTGCATTAGTTATAGGCGGAGCAAAACGACGAAATGTGTCTTGCCAATTTGGATCCGCTCCTAATTCCAAAAGTTTCTCAAAAGCCTTTATTTTAAGACTGATGATGCACCAATTCAATAAACTCAATCCGTGTTTATCATCAGCATAATTCAAATTTAGATGTTTCTCCTTTTCAATTTTTACCATTGTGTTTACTCTACCCTATTCCTTTTCTATACCGGCTGGTACCCAGCTTTATAATGAAATTATAAGTAAAATGTGTAGTAGATATACCGTTCTCTAACTAAATTTTACCATTTGAACGGCATATCCATGATATGTGCACATCATAAGCACGACATAAAGCTAGGTACCAGCCGGTATAGAAGAGGAATAGAGCCAGGCACCAAGCGATATGAATAAGGCAAAAGTAGATTAATTGCTCATTAAAAAGACTGCCACATATATAACTCAGGGCTTTAGCCCTGGGTAGCTTCAATATCGCCTTCACCAGTTACAATATCTCCCTTTTTCATTGCAGTTCTATAAAGTATACTTGCCATTGCAACAAAAAACAGTACACCCATGATTTCATAAAATCCTGCTCCTATTCCGCCGGTAATAAAGTTTTGTAAATTCACAATGTTTAATTTCTTTGCAATGCTTTCACTGCCTGCAGTTAGTAAGGCAACTGCTACCCCTGCTAATGCACCGCCGGCCACAAGCCCTGTGGCAAATAAATTTCCCTTGCCGAGGTCATCTTCTGATACGGCCCCATCTTTCTTTATTTTTTTCCAATCGACAATTCCTCTTACTGCACCTCCTGCGAAGATCGGTAAGGTAGTTGATAATGGTAAATATGCACCTACTGCAAAACTCAGCGATTTAACACCACACAACTCCATAACAATGGCTAAAAAAACACCAACAAATACAAATTGCCAATCAAGGTTGAATGATAGTATTCCTTTAATCAACGTTGCCATCAATGTTGCTTGCGGTGCGGGGAATTTATCACTTCCAATCGCATGAGTGAGTCCCTGTTTTACCATTTCAGCAGTGGGAGTATCAAGTATTTTTATTGTAATTCCAATAACTATAGATGAAGCTATTGCCCCTATGAATAAGGCAATCTGTTGATATCTTGGAGTTGCTCCAAGAATATAACCTGTCTTAAGATCCTGTGATGTACCGCCAGCATTTGAAGATGCGATGCAGATCATTCCACCCACGACCAACACCATCGGCTCATATGTTTTTCCACTCCAACCAATTCCTATAAATACCAGGCAGGTGGCCATAACAGTGGCAATGGTCATTCCACTGATCGGGTTATTACTTGAGCCTATGATGCCTACTATACGTGACGAAACTGTTACGAAAAATGCCCCGAATATTATAACTAAAACTCCCAATAATAATTTACTTAAAATGTCTCCACCCGGAATCATTGGTATGCATGCCATTAAGAGTATGAGGCCAATGCTTCCAAATAATACGATTTTTATATTCAAGTCCCTTTCTGTTCTTAATACTGCATGGCCGGCATTCTTATCCTTTATAGAACCAATACTTTCCTTGAAGGAAGAAATGATAGTGGGAATTGTTTTCATTAAAGTAATGAAGCCACCTGCTGCAACCGCACCAGCTCCTATCTGCCTTATGTAAGCACGATAGATCGCTGATGCCGTATCACCAAATGTATGCGTAACAGGATCCCATGCACCAGGACCACCAGCGATCGTTAAATCTTTTAAGTATCCCAGTTTTATCAGTTGGGTGGCGATCGTTGTCTGATCATGTAGTAGTGTCGCCAACAGGGGATTAAATACAAGCCAACTCAGCACACCACCTGCTACCAAAACACCACATATTCTTGGTCCGATAATATACCCAACACCAAGGTACTCTGGTGTTATTTCTCCACTGATTCGGGCAGAAGGGAAAAATTTATTAGTGACCTTGGTTGCATAAAATGGGACCTCTGCAATAACATGAAAAATTCTTTGTAAAAATGCATAACAAAGTGCAATACCCACGCCCAGGAAGGCAGTTCTTGCAACATCCCCTCCTTTTTCTCCAGCTTTTAAAACACTAGCACAGGCAGTGCCTTCGGGATAAGGTAATGTATCATGTTCTTTAACAATTAAGGCACGCCTTAAAGGGATCATCATCAAAGTGCCAAGCAAGCCTCCAAATATGGCGAGGATCAATATCGTGAGGTAATTAAAATATTCCGCTCCTACACTTTTTCCATCAGCGCTAAGTGACAAAAATAAAAATCCAGGTAGGGTAAAAGCTACTCCTGAGGCTATGCTCTCACTTGCCGAACCCGTTGTTTGAATAATATTATTCTCAAGGATCGTTGTTTTAAAAAACCTCCTGCCCAAGGTGATCGCAATTACTGCAATAGGTATAGACGCTGATACTGTTAGTCCCGCTTTTAATGCCAGGTATACCGTAGCAGCACCAAACAGCATTCCCAATAAGCAACCGATTAGTACTGCTTTTACAGTAAACTCTTTCATCAATGTTTGTGGTGCAATAAATGGCTCAAACTTTTTTTTAATCTGCATGAGGGAGATTTATGAAAGAAAGATAAATAAGAAGGGTGATACGATTGCACCACCCTTCTTTGAAAATAATATCATCGTTAAGCAGATCCGGTTTTGTCTTTTACGATCTGGTTAAGCGATTTTAACCTGCTGAAGATTAAAATTCCACCAATGAATGCAGCTACTACGAGTATAAGAAAAAACATTTTTTTATCTGTAAAATCATCCCAGAAGCTTGTCATTACCCCGGCAATCTTGCCTCCAATCGAGGTTGATAAAAACCATCCTCCCATCATTAATGCAGTTAACCTTGCGGGAGCCAGCTTAGATACCAGTGATAAACCGATTGGGCTTAAAAATATTTCACTAATGGTGAATACAAAATAGGTTCCCCACAACCAACCAGGTGAAGTTTTAAATCCATAAATAGAAGGAACAGACAGTATCGCAAATACCATAACCAATGCCGATAATCCGGAAATAAATAATGCCATTCCAAATTTACTTGCAGTGGTTGGTTCTTTTCCACGTTTACGCAAATAATCAAATAGAGGTACAAATATTAATGTAAGTACAACAATAAATAAGGGATTGATGGATTGAAACAATTCTGTATTAACTAATTTAACATCCTTGCCCTGTGGCCACTCAGCTTTAGGAACATTGTTGAAATACGGATCTGGCCCCATTACCAGGGCATTCTTTGAGCCAATATCTACTTTATTATTAGCAGCAGTTATTCCGTACACGATTTTGGAAGTATCAATTTTACTCCCATTCTTTGTGATTGTAACAATGCTATCCTTACCAATTACAGGACTTGTATCTTTTACATTTACAAAATATTCGTTTATTTTGTTAACAAGCCTGGGTGTATCCGAAACCTTTTGTAAGGGAAATAATGTACCTGTTATTTTTGCTGTTGTTTCTGATGCTTTTCTATCTGTATGTTTTTCGGCCCAGATGGTCAGTCCGGTGGAATTTTGATTATAGATTGTCCAGAAAACAATACTGATAGTGAAAATAAATAATAAAGCTCCAATGCCTTTTTTATCCTGTCCTCTGGCTTTTACATACAATGAAATATAGAATGCAACAATCGGTAAGCATGCAAAAATAAAGGCATCATTTGCCTGGCTTCCCATAATGGTAGATCCAAAAAGTTTAAGCGGCACCATCCAGCCAATAACAGCAGCAATAAGAGCAGGAAGAAATACATACCCCAAAATTTGGGAAAGCGACATATCCTCTGCCTGAACCGGTTTTTTTATATCCCCTTCTTTAACATGTTTCAGGTTTGAAGCAAGTATGATCATTCCAATGATCAAGCCTACACCTGCTGCAGCAAAAGCATATCCCCAACCATAGGCATTACGCAGGTATGCTGCCACAAAATTGCATACAAAAGCACCAATATTAATACCCATGTAAAAAATATTGTAAGCATTGTCTTTTAAAGGTTTCAGGTCTTCACGGTTGTAAATATTTCCTAATACGGTAGAAATATTCGGTTTAAAAAACCCATTACCTACTATGATTAAAGTCAGCGCTATATACATGGCTGTATTTCCGGGAATTGATAAACAGAAATATCCTGCAGACATTAATGAGCCACCGAGAAAAATAGATTTAATGTAACCAAGATACCTGTCTGCTATCAGTCCCCCAATGAAGGGAGTCAGGTAAACAAGTGCAATAAAACTTCCTACGATGTCTGCCCCTATATGCTGAGAAAGCCCTTTGCCACCAGTTGTAGTATCAATCAGGTATAATAATAATATGCCGACCATTAAATAGTAAGCGAAACGTTCCCACATTTCAGTAAAGAAAAGCACATACAATGCTTTAGGATGTCTGCCTTTTCTGATACTATTCGTATCTACCGGGATTATCTGATCTTCCATATAGAAGTTTTTAAATTAAGTAGTGGTATGTTCTAC
>JADGPY010000020.1 GCA_017882205.1 Chitinophagaceae bacterium | reverse complement strand
TTAACAGTTGATGTATATAGTTGAAAATCAAGGATGCCGGATATCCGGACGTTCTGTTATGGAATATGCGTGGACGTTGCAGGGTGTTAAATTCATCTCAAAATGAATAAAGAAAATATTTACCTCATTTGTAATAACTTATAAAAATAATTTCTACTTTTATAATCAATGAGAGGAATAATATCCTTTCGGTACTTAAGATTTACTGCCACATGCGCAGAACAGCCATCATCTTACATTTAAGGCTCTTAAGTTAACCCTTCTTCCACCTTTATATAGCGATAATAGCGTGATTAAAGCTTAGCAGTAGCTAAGGTAATGCTCTACTATAGCAATACGTCAATAGTTTAAAAATAGTTTTTCAATGTTTTACTGGTATATATAACCCAGCTATAAGGCAGTTATAAGGCAGCTTTAAAGTACTATTATATATCTGCCTTATATCTGCCTTATAGCTGGGTTATAGCTGGGTTATATATATTAACATACTATTAAATAAATATTGATGAACTATTGTAGAGTATATATAACAAGGGATAAGCTAAGCTCCTATCATGCTTTTGCTACGCTATTACCATTAAGTTGAGGAGATGTATATGGCTTGTTTAGGAAGAATTGAACCTTAAGATCGTTGGTTCATTTTAGCCAAAGAATTACAATAAATTCCGCACAGTGAAGATAATAAATAAGCTGAATTTTTCATCCCTTAGCAGATTTTTTTTTTGAGGATTTATACTGTTCAATTTTATAAAAATGTGGCAAAAATTGCCAGGTATAGATCCATAGACCCTCTTGCAACGATTTGATCCGGATGGCTATCATTCACGCACTCCTACAAAGGGATTGTGCTTTTTTTCTTCACCAACCGTTGTTTTAGGCCCATGGCCTGAGTAAACAACTACATCATCCGGTAAAACAAAGATCTTTTGTTTGATACTCCTAATCAATGTTTCATGATTGCCCCCAGGCAGGTCTGTTCTGCCAATACTCTGGTAAAATAATACATCACCGCTAATGATAAATTTCTGTGCCCGGCAGTAAAAACAAATGTGACCAGGTGAATGCCCGGGTGCATCAATAACCTCAAGTAAGTCATTCCCAAGGCTTATAGTATCTCCTTCCCGCAGGTAAATAAACTTTCCTACATAATTATCAAAAGGCAAGTTAAACATTAACCCGGAAGTGGGTGCCATTTGAAGCATTGCTTCTTCTTTTTGATGTATATGCAATGCGAGATCATACGTTTCTGCAATAAATTTATTTCCAAACACATGATCAAGATGACAGTGAGTGTTCAGCAGTTTTTTTATAACCAGGCCCTCCTGTTGAATAAATTGTTGTAATTCTTCTTTTTCTTCAGGAAAATAGCATCCTGGATCAATCACCAGCCCTTCTTTATGTTCATTATAAAGTACGTATGTGTTCTCTCCAATGGGACTAAATTTGAAAACTTTTATATTGAACATATTGTTAGTTTAAGAGGATGCAAGTTAGGCGCTATCTTCTACCCAAGGCTGAAGTATTGGATTAATTTATATACCCAACGTTCCCTTAATTTTGACAATCTTCCTTATATTCCATTGGCTTCGAATTAAAATCATTTCACCGATTACATTGAAACGAGTAATTTTAGGTATATATAAAAACAGGATATGCAATTTCAAAGGAAGCAGTTAGCTAAAAAAGTAGTTTTATCAGCATTAGTGTGCCTAATGACGGGTATAGTTGCAATGGGACAGGTTAGCAGCGTTGAATTCGGCAAGAACAGGCTTCAATTCAGAAAATTTCATTGGCAATATTACCAGACACAGAATTTTAACACCTACTTCAGCGAAGATGGGCAGGAACTTGCAAAGTTTGTCCTCCAGGTAGCCGAAAAAGAATTGCCTGGAATAGAATCTTTCGTAGAATACAGTCTTCAAAGGAGGGCAAATATTGTGGTTTATAATAGTTTTAATGACCTCCAACAAAGTAATATAGGCCAGGGGATAGATTGGCAGAATACAGGAGGAGTTACCAAGTTGGTGAATAATAAAATGGTAGTGTTTTTTAACGGTGATCACAATGATCTTCGCAGGCAGGTGCGTGAAGGTATTGCCAGAATACTAACCGAAAATGTTTTATTCGGTGATGATCTTGGAGAGTTTGCCGGTAACCAGGCAATACTTGATTTACCTCAATGGCTTACCGATGGGTATATAGCTTATGCCGGTGAAAACTGGAGCAGTACTCTTGACGATGATCTTAAAAATGAAATCCATAGCGGTAAGTATCGGAAATTTTACCAATTTGCATTTGAAAAACCTTTACTTGCCGGACATGCTTTCTGGTATTTTATCGAAGAAAAATATAAAAAAGAAAATGTTACCTACCTGTTATACCTGGCCAGGGTATATAAAAATCTAAACCGTGCCAGCCTTCAGGTTGCAAAAAAGAAATTTAATAATTTACTAGCCGAGTTTATGGAGTTTGAGAGTGATAAGTATGAAGCTGATGGATCGCGTAGAAGAAACTATTTGAAAGGAACTGAGATCACCAGCGTAACAATTGGAAAACGGATTGATTACTTCCATTTTAATGTGAATCCAAATAAACAAAATGGAAGCTTCGCAGTAGTGCAATATAAGAAAGGTCAGTACCGATTGCTTTTGAATGAGGAAGACAAGGATAAAACCTTATTAAAGTTCGGGGTTAGGAGTAATCTTGACGAAATCAATCCTAACTACCCTATGATGGCATGGGATCCAAAAGGAACACGGTTGTCTGTCCTGTACAGTGAAGAGGGTCGTATAAAGTTATTTGTATTTGATGTGATCACCAGGGTCAAACCTTATAAGCGGGATTTAACAGACAGGTTCGACCAGGTTCAAGACATGAAATATATGCTTGATAGCAGGACAATATTATTTTCTGCTGTTAAAAACGGACACTCAGATATTTATACCTATGATATAGAAAATGATAAAATTAAGCAGGTAACCAATGATGTGTACGATGATCTAGATCCATCTTTTGTTGCTTTTCCAAACAAGACCGGTATCATTTTCTCAAGCAACCGACCTTCAGCCTTTGCACGAGGGTCGGACACTGTATTGCCTCATAACAATTATAATATTTTTCTCATAACCGACTTTGCTACAAATAAAGCTGAACTAAACCAAATCACCCAGTTGTCGCATTTAAGATTTGGAAATGCACGATTCCCCACACAATACAATACCAGCCACTTTACTTTTGTAAGCGATGAAAATGGAGTAGGAAACAGGTTCGCTGGTTTCTTTACTACTGAAAAGTCCGGCCTTGATACATTGGTATTGATAGGCGATGATATTCTTAGAAATCCATCCTTAAAAGAAGTTGATTCCGTTCTAAGACTGTATAAGAAAAAAGATGTTGACTCAATCGCGGTAGTTTCTGTCTCCAATGATTCAGCCTATGTATTTCCTCTAACCAATTACTCAAGAAGTTTACGGGAAACCAGGGTTGCCGGAGATAAAAGCGTGGTAAGCGAAGTAATAAGGGAGGATGAAGAGAAGACATTATACAAATTGAAAATTGATGAGAATACGCTTCGCCGCAGGAATGTTTCCGCAACTCCTACCACTTACATGAAGCGCTTAATGCAGAATGACAGGCTCGCCAGGGGAATCAATACAGCAAATCTTAAAGGAGATAGCACAAAGAAACAGGATGACATTTTCCAGAACGAATTTGGAAATGAAAAGAAAGATAGCAGTTCAGGAAAAGTATTTGAAGGAGAAGACCTTTCAAGGTCAACAGTTCTTGCATCTGCAAAATTATATCCTTATAAGCCGCCTAAATTTGCAACTGACTACCTGGTCGTTGGGTTTAATAATTCTGTCTTGGGGACTAAATACCAGATCTATGGAGGGGGAGGGGGACCAATCACATTAGCGACCAGCACTCCATTAAATGGGATCGTAAGAATCGGAACTTCAGACCTGATGGAAGATGTAAAGTTCTCTGGTGGATACAGACTATCCACCAATTTAAAAGATCATGACTGGCTCTTTCAGTTTCAGAATCTAAGAAAACGAATTGATTGGGGTCTCACGTTCTATCGAAATGTTCAACAAGTAAGTTTCTCAAGTGGACCCAACCAACCTTCACAGCCTGGAAAACTGATCTCCAATCTCTATCAGGGATCATTGATCTATCCTTTTGATGCAGTTAGAAGTGTCCGTGTAAATATTGGAGTGAGAAGTGATAGAGAGCTTATTAGTTCCATTGACATCTCAACGCTAGGAATACCCGACAATGTTATAAAATATGGACTAATGCATTTAGAATATGTATATGATAACACTTTAAATCCAGCACAGAATATCTGGAATGGGATTCGTTACAAAGCATACGTGGATTGGAATACGAAACTTTCTAAGGTAAGCAGCACAGGTGGTAAATACGATTTCAATGCCGGATTTGATGCAAGAGTTTACTTTCCTATTTACCGGAATTTCATCTGGGCAGGAAGAGCAGCGGCAGATTTTAGCTGGGGCAACCAGAAAATCATCTATTATCTTGGCGGAGTAGACAATTGGTTGATGTTTGGAACCAATGAAAAACAAAATTTAACCACAGGTGCAATCACCTATAGATACTTCAATCCTAATAATACACCAGCGCCAGACCAGGATTATGCATTTCAGTCACTAGCAGTAAATATGCGTGGATTTATTCAAAACGTAGCCAATGGTAACAATGCAATGGTGATCAATAGCGAGTTCAGGCTGCCGGTATTCACAACTTTATTTAGCAAGCCAATCAACAATGCATTTTTAAGAAACTTCCAGTTAACGCAATTTATAGACCTGGGTTCTGCATGGAATGGCGCGTATAATAAATTGGCACGCCCATCAAATGTGTACGGCACTCCTCCGGTCCAGGTGGACATTAAGCTTGGAGGCATTGGACCATTTCTTGGAGGCTATGGATTTGGCGCAAGGAGTACTTTGCTGGGATATTTTATCAAATCAGATGTGGGTTGGGAAATGAAAGGAATATTTAAAGGGAAACCAATCTGGTATTTCAGCATGGGATTGGATTTTTAAGCAGGTAATTTTTTTATTGAAAAATAAAATAACGCAAAAAATAAAGAAAGCGTACAAGTCATCCCCCATGCCCGCGGATGGTTCAGTGGATTGGATACGTTAAGGAAAACATCATTTATTAAACTCCCCGGCTTAGTAATCACATCCCAACTATTCCATCGTAGAAACCTACCCAGATACACTCCAAACGAACTAATAAAAAAACAACCAAGTATTATCAGATTGACCTTTTTATCACTGAAATAATTTCTAAGAAATGTATCCGTTTGCATCAAGGATGCATATCCTAACATCAGGCCATTCATCACCGCCGAAAATAATAATATGATGTCGAACCATTCAGGTGCATCAAATCTTTCCCGCAGGTGAACCAGGTCTGTAACAAGGTATAATGCATTGGGAAAAAATAATAGCCAGCCGATAAAGCAGACAACATTCCAAACCCTGTTTTGATAATTCTTTTTGAATTGGTTACTTATAAAAAGTGGTATCCACGCAAGGAAGAGATTCCAGAACAAAAAAATAAAGGCATGGTTTCCCGTATATGCAATCCTGGCAATCACTAACGATAAAGTAAATCCGATAGTAAAACAAAAAACTTTATTTATTGAATTTATTTTGAGCATAATATTGGTTGCTTAGTATGAGCAAATTTTTGGTATGAAGATGATCAGCGCAATAAGAACACTGATTATTGATGCTACTAACACAGCACCCGCCGCTATGTCTTTCACGTTTTTAATTCCTGCATGAAGACCGTCATGAACAACATCAGCCAATTTTTCAATGGCCGTGTTCATCATCTCAAGGCAAAGAACCATAGCACAACAAATTAAAAGAACTATCCAATTGGTATTGGAAATCTTAAAAAACCATCCTCCAATTATTACTGTTATAGCCAGGCAAAACTGTAACTGGAAGTTTTTTTCAGTCTTAAAACAATGTGCTATTCCTGAGAATGCAAAATAGAAAGAACGAAACAACTTTTTCATGATACAAAATTTTTTGACATCTTAACCATGGCAAATATGATTAACAGAACAAGACAAATAAGCCATCCGATAATTACTGAAACTCCAAGCGCATATTCACGCACTTCAGTTTGTTCTAATGATCTTCCTACAGCAACAAACGAGGCAGGCGATGAATTTGATCTCTTTACGACCATCGCCATTCTAACAGCAGGACGGGGCTGCCAGGTGATCCAATCATCGTCATGGTTCTTGAGGTAGTTAAATACCCCTTGGGGAAGTACTATCATCTTTCCATCCAGGTAACCAGTGGAAGTGATTGGTTTACCACTTGCATCACATAGAGCAACAAACGTGGAAAGGCTTGTGGCGATATCAATTGTATCCTGGGGAATTATTTCTTCCATAGAACTCTTTTTTTGAAGTTTGTTGACAATGTCCTGGGCTACCTGTATCTGGGGATCATTAGCTGCAGTTCGATAACTCTGTTGAACGCAACCATATATTAGCCCAATGATCACTGTTACAAGTGCAAGCGGCAATATAAAATAAACAAATAATGTTTTCATGTTTATTATTTTATAATTAAGAAATTATTCATTATTTACCCAGCTACAGGCTGTTCCGCATTATACCAGTCAATTTTCCTGGAGAAGTACATTACTGTTGCAAGCAGGATGAACAATCCAATGGTTCCGAATAAGAGCGCATTATCCTGCAATTGTATCAACACATATATAAATAGGTACAGTAAACTCAATACAATCGAAAAAATAAATACAACTCTCCATTTCCTAAAAATGCTTTTCGTATACCAACCGATCAATAAAACCGTGGAGGCGCAGGAAATCAAATAAGCGATTCCAAATGAAGTGTATTCGGAAATAGAGAGAAGCAAAGAATAGAACACTACCAATGCAAATCCAACAAGCATATATTGTAATGGGTGAACAGGGTTATGTTGTAATATCTCTATAAAAAAATATAGAAAAAAGGTAAGTGAGATCATCAG
>JADGPY010000202.1 GCA_017882205.1 Chitinophagaceae bacterium | reverse complement strand
CCAGTTGCCCAGAATATCTGGCTCACATCATTATACTGACCTTCATCCATTTCACAAATATCAAATACCCTTCCGCGGTTAAAGGGATAAGCTAATTTATCAATCCATCCACCACATGCACCGGCATATTCAAACTGCTTTTTGTTAGCAAAGGAAAGAATCTTTGGCTGGCAGGCAGCTATCATTTCATCACTTTCCATTAATTCGATCACAGGCTCTATCCATCCGGGAGTGACCTCCACATCACTATTCAGTAACACATAATAATCTGCAACAACCTGCTTCAACGCAAGATTGTATCCCTTGGCAAAGCCTTCATTTTTTGGATTCAATAATACCCTAACCCCTGGAAAACTTTGTTGAACATACTCCACTGAATCATCAGTAGACGCATTGTCTGCCAACACTACAAACATGTTTTTATAAGTAGAACCCAAAACGGATGGAAGAAATTGTTCAAGATATTTTTTCCCGTTCCAGTTTAGAATTACAACAGCAACTGATGGCAGCACTTGCAAATTTTTTATCAATGAGTATACTTAAATTATCTAAAAGTAATAAGAAGAAATAATCCTGCCCTTAATTTTATAACAAACCTCAATATTAGAACATTCACCTTACTTCCTTTACAAGCTTTATATTTGAGGCATAAACGTTTGAATGATCCGACAACTGATTAACTGGAGGACAGCACTTTCGGTGGTAGCGGTTGCTATTGTAATCGGTACAGTATTTTATTCAAAATTTCTTGCCAAAAAAATTGGGGAAGAGGAAAGAAATAAAGTAAATGTATGGGTTCAATCTCTCAAAACACAAGGGGTAACAACTGAATCAGCCACACTCGATCTTACCAACAGCATTACTTCCAACAACAAGGACATCCCCATCATTGAAACAGATGAGCATGATAATCCATCGGGAGCTGTGCTGAACCTTGATTCAAGTTTAATGAAATCTGATTCCGGCTACTTAAGAAAAAAGGTCCATCAATTCAAGAATCAACACGAACCAATCACCATTGAGGTCTCTCCACATACATTCAACAAATATTATTATGGTAATACCGTCTTGCTGGAACAGGTTCGTTATTACCCTTTGGTACAAATATTTATAGTAGCCTTATTCATTTTTGTTACCCTGTATGCCATCTCCGCAAAAAATAAATCTACTCAAAACCAGGTATGGGCAGGGATGGCAAAGGAAACTGCTCACCAACTTGGAACACCCATCTCTTCTCTCCAGGGTTGGATCGAAATGCTTAAGGATTCAGAAACGAATCCGTTGATCAGTACAGAAATGGGAAAAGATATAGACAGGTTAAAACTCATAAGTGACCGTTTTGGAAAGATCGGCAGCGCTCCAAAACTTGAAGAAAAAAATATTGTTGAGCAGATCGAGAATATGGTTACCTATATAAAGCGTAGATCGACAGAGAAAGTTAGTTTTTCTATTGTGAGCGCGGACAAAGTAGTAATGGCAAATATCTCAGCTCCATTGTTTGATTGGGTAATTGAAAACTTATTGAAAAATGCATTGGATTCGATGGAAGGAAAGGGATCTATTGCGGTTAAGATCAGAAATGCTCAGAATGAAGTAGTAGTTGATGTTAAAGATAGCGGCAAGGGAATCAGCAAACAAAACCTCCCAAATGTTTTCAAACCCGGATTTACAACAAAGAAACGTGGATGGGGACTGGGGCTTTCCTTATCGAAACGTATCATTGAACAATATCACAAAGGACAATTATTTGTAAGATCATCAGAAATAGGGAAAGGAACAACATTCAGAATTGTGCTGAATAAATAACCAGGGAATATATTTTAAAAAGCGACTTGTAAAAGAATTAATTTTGCGAACCTCTTGCGGTGGTGGCGAAATTGGTAGACGCACTACTTTGAGGTGGTAGCGCCCGAAAGGGTGTGGGAGTTCGAATCTCCTCTACCGCACTGAAAACCTCCATTATTTGGAGGTTTTCTATTATTATATTTACCACAAAGATATATTACCAATGAATTACCGAAAATCAAGACTATATGACCCAAACTTATGGCTACTACTAGCCATCAATACCTGGTGTATTATATACTACCAGCAAAACCCTGCTGCATTTAATACAGTTCTTTGGTTATACTGGTTTCAAAGTGTTTTGATTGGTCTTTTTACTTTCCTGGATCTGATCACGTTCGTATCGCCCCCACAAGGATCAGATAAGCCTAAGAAATATTTTTTTGAATCTAAAGGATGCTCTGCATTTTTCTTCCTGTTTCATTACCAGGTATTTCACCTGGTTTATGCAGTATTTATCATCTCAAATGGCAAACCTATAGATAAACAATTTTTGCTTATTGGAATTTCAGGCTTTGTCGTAAACCTGTTTCTTCAATTTTTGCAAAATAAGAAAATCCAGCGCAGCATAGGAATGAATTTCAGCCAAATGTTCTTTATGCCGTATTTGCGCATTATTCCCATGCACCTGATGATCCTGGCACCTATCTTCCTGCACGTTCAACCTTCCATTATCTTTCTTGTTCTTAAGACTATTGCCGACATTGTAATGTATCTCATCACATCGTATAGGCCATTAACCAACCTGGCACCCGGTGATGCACTGAAATAACTTTTCGTAAACTTGCAAAAAATACAAACATGGCGACCCTTATAAAATGCCCTAACTGCTTCCATGAATTTCCTTTGGAAGAAGCTATGTCAGAAGAATATAAAAAAGATCTGCGTGAACAGATGATGATTTATAAAAAACAAAAGGACGAAGAAACAGAAAAAATAGAGATAGAATGGCAAAATAAACTTGCCGGCATGGAAAAAGAACAGCAGCTCCTCTTACAGAAAGAAAAGGAAAAATTCAGAAAGGAAGTTGAAGCTTCATTGAGAAAATCAATTTCTTCGGATTTCGAAAACAAGCTTCAACTATTGGAAAAACACAGCACTGAAACGGAGGCAAAACTGAAGGACGCAAGAGTTAAGGAATTGGAATTTCTAAAAAAAGAAGCGGATATTAAAAACCGGGAAGCAGAACTTGAATTAAACCTTCAGCGGATGTTGCAGCAGGAAAGAGAGAAAATTACTGAAGAAGTAAAAAAGTTTGAGCAACAAAAAAATGAACTGAAAGAAACAGAATACATGCTGAAGCTGAAGGAAATGGAAAAGCAGCTTGATGCTCAGAAAAAACTTGCTGAAGAAATGAAGCGCAAAGCCGAACAGGGATCAATGCAGTTACAGGGAGAGGTACAGGAATTGGCATTGGAAGAATTATTAAAACTTACTTTCCCTTTCGACCTTATTACAGAAGTAGGCAAAGGAATAAAGGGCGCAGATTGTATCCAGACTGTAAGAAATAATATGGGCCAGGAATGTGGAACAATCATATATGAAAGCAAGAGAAGGCAGAATTTTTCGAATGATTGGATCGATAAGCTGAAAAACGACATGAGAAATCAGAAAGCTGACATCGCTGTTATCGTGACTTCTGTAATGCCGAAAGACATGGATTGCTTTGGACTTAAGGATGGTGTGTGGATCTGTAGCTTTTCCGAAGTGAAAGCTATGTCCAGTGTGTTGCGTGACGGAGTGATAAGGATATTTAATTCAGCCAGGAAACATGAGAATAAAGGAGATAAGATCAATATGCTTTATGATTATCTCACCAGCAATGAGTTTAGTGAAAAGTGGAAGGCAATGCGGGAAGGGTTTAAATCCATTTATGAATCTATTCAGAAAGAAAAAGATATAATGGAAAAATTATGGGCTTCACGGAAGAAGCAGCTTGAGAAAATTCTTTACAACTCCAATGAAATAAAAGGATCCATAGAAGGTATTTCAGGAAATGATTCTATTGATATGAATTTATTGGAAAACAGGGAAGATGTGATCGATCACTAGCAGGCTACGTCTCTCATACCAAAGCAGTATATAAATACGCCAATATGATATCCTCCATCCTTTCATGATGCAGCTCAAACTCTATTTCACCATTCTTTAAAAATCTCCCGCTAATCGTTTTGCTCCCCATCCGATCAAAGCAGATGTGTTCACGGAAATCAACATCCCCTCCCCCAAACCATTTAAACACAGCCTCCTTGGCAGACCATAATGTAGTTAAAGACTGCAGCCCGGTATTTTTCAACCACGTAAGCTCCACTGTATTCAAAAACTTATGCTTAATACTTTCCACTTTTGGTGAGAGCAGTTCTATATCTATTCCCACCCGATGATCCTTACTCACAATAACAGCGGCATAGTTACCACAATGTGAAATTGAAAAATGATACTCCTCATTGAGTAAAAATGGTTTCCTGGTATCAGCGATCTGTATAAGATGATGAGGAAAATCAGGAAAAAGATGTTGCAACAAATATTTGCCCGCCAGGTGTTGAAGCCGTTTGTGCGGATGCGTTATTTCGCGCTGTAATGTAACACGCTCTAAAAAGAAACTTTCATCTTCCGTAATATGCCAAACTCCTAATTTTGTAGTTGGGTTGATAGTATGTTGATAAAATATAGCCATTGTATCATTTTTGATTTTAGATTGCAGATAAAAGATATAAGATTTATCTGACAAATATCACTAAACCATTTTAACTATTATGATTTTATCCGACAAGAGAATTCTTGAAGAAATTGCAAAAAACACCATAAAGATCGAACCTTTTAATCGTGAATGCCTCGGAAGTAATAGTTATGATGTCCATCTTGGAAAATATCTTGCAACCTACAAGGATAAGCTGCTTGATGCAAAAAAACATAATGAGATCACCCATTTTGAAATACCGGAAGAAGGCTATATTTTACTCCCCGGGATACTGTATCTCGGCGTAACCCAGGAATACACCGAAACTCATGCCCACGTCCCCTTCCTTGAAGGCAAATCATCTACCGGTCGCCTTGGGATTGACATACATGCTACTGCAGGAAAAGGCGATGTTGGATTTTGTGGTAACTGGACCCTCGAGATATCATGCAAAATACCCGTTCGGATTTATACAGGTATGCCCATCGGACAGCTCATTTATTTCCCTGTAGATGGAGAAGTGGAAGTAAAATACAATACAAAGAAGGATGCTAAGTACAGTGGGCAGCCTAACAAACCCGTGGAGAGCATGATGTGGAAGAACAATTTTTAAACCTAACCATCAAAATATCATTATGGCTACCAATTTTTTAAAACAAGGATTTATTATACTGCTATGTGCCTTCTTTAATCTGCAGTCATATAGTCAATCGCCAACAAGCGGAGCGGATTCTATTTTGAATTTTATACTGCAAAATAAGAACCGTGCTTCACTCTATTTAAGGAAAAATGATTTTGTGATCGCAAAGCTTAATGAAGACAAGATGATGCCGCTGGCAAGTACAGTAAAAATCATTATTGCAGTAGAATTTGCAAAGCAGGCAGGTAATAAGATATTCAATGAGGATGGATATATATCCCTCAAAGAACTGGATAAATACTACCTCCCAAATACTGATGGAGATGCTCATCCGCACTGGTTAAAATATGAACGTGATCTCGGACATATAAAAAACGATAGTGTAAAAATGATCGACATAGCCCGTGGGATGATCATGTTTAGCAGCAATGCTAATTCAGAATACCTCATGGATACTCTCGGATTTGATAATGTGAAAACAAATCTTCCCCTTTTTGCAGTAACAAAGCATACCGCAATTTTTCCACTGGTATCTTCTCTTTTTATCTACCAGAATCCAAAGGATGCTAAGGAATCGGAAATTCTGAAATATATCAGTAAACTCACGGAAGAGCAATATGATAAGTTTACCTATTTTATACATCAACAATTAAAGCACGACCCAAATTTTAAGCAAAAATTCCGCCCGCAGGATCTTACAATAAAGATGCAAAAACTATGGAGCGACAGGCTTCCGGCATCCACAACTAAAGAATATGTGCAGATATGCACGATTCTAAACAACCGCAAATATTTTGACGCGAATTCATATGGCGTGCTTGCGGATGTACTGGAAACAGTTATGGAGAACCCAGCCAATCGTACATGGTTATTACATTCCGGGATGAAAGGCGGTTCAACGATATTTGTGCTAACTAAAGCACTCTATGCAACGTTGAAAGACGGGACTAAAATTGAAATGGCTTATTTTTTCAACGACCTCACTGGTTTAGAAAATTACAAGCTGCAGGGATGGATGAATGATTTTGATTTGAAGGTTTTATCTGATGATGCGTTTAGGAAAAAAATAAAGTTTTAGATTTAACCACATAGGCATAGATTTAACCACATAGGCATATAGGGATATAGAAAAACATATAGACGTCTATGTGTCTTCCTATGTTCATATGTTCCTATGTTCCTATATGCCTATGTGGTTATGTTCCTATGTTCCTAT
>JADGPY010000201.1 GCA_017882205.1 Chitinophagaceae bacterium | reverse complement strand
ATGAATCCTACGCCGTGATTGATCATATAGAAGTTTGACCAGAAAAGTAAAAATGGCCAAATTGAAGGCAGGGTCGGTATTTCAGTAGCAGTTATGCCAGAAATTGTGGGCAAAAAAACAAAACAGATCAACAGCAATAAAAAATAGATTGGCCATATCCTTAACCCCCGCTTAACATAGAATTTTCTCAGGTGCATCCTGTTTTCTTTCTTATACTCTTCCAGAATTCTATAGGTGATTAAAAAACTGGATAATGTAAAAAAAAATGGAACCCCCAGGTAATTAAATGATAGACTTGATCTTATAATATCAAGTGCAGATGCTGTCTGTATAGGTTCTTCAGGAAGTGGAAGGGTATGTTGGATGAACACACCGAGAAATGCAAAAAATCTAAGTGCATCAAGATTTTTAAAAAAAACAGTCCTTCGTTGTTGCATGTTCGAAAAGATATAGGTAATATATTCTTCAGCCTGATTGTCTTCGGAATGCTTCTTCGTAGTTTTACTGAAAAAATTAAGATGGCGAAGATAGGTATAAACATAGCCACAGGCAGTTTACAAAAAAAGGAGATCATTGTTGGCATAGACCTTGGAACAACAAATAGCCTGGTTGCGATTATTCATCCAGATACAAAACAACCAGTTGCTCTGAAGGAGCATAATAGCAGTTCATTGGTGCCATCGATCATTTACTTTGATGAATCAAATAATACAATAGTAGGGGAACAAGCCAAACAGCATCTTTTAACTGATGCTAAGAGAACTATATTTTCGGTAAAACGATTAATGGGTAAATCGTACAAAGATGTAAGCGGGCATTCCACTTCTTTAGCATACAAAATTATTGATGATGAAACGGAAAGTCTTTTAAAAGTGCAGGTTGGGAATAAATTTTATTCACCAATAGAGTTATCATCATTTATTTTGAAGGAACTAAAGAGCAGGGCAGAACATATTTTAAAAACACCTGTAAATAAAGCTGTTATTACCGTGCCTGCCTATTTCAATGATACCCAGAGGCAAGCCACCCGGAATGCAGGAAAACTTGCTGGCCTTGATGTATTACGGGTCGTAAATGAGCCAACTGCTGCCAGCCTTGCCTATGGGATAGGCCTGCATAAGGACGATCATAAGACCATTGCTGTATTTGATCTTGGCGGCGGGACTTTTGATATCTCAATTTTGAAAATTGCAAATGGAATATTTGAAGTATTGTCAACCAATGGGGATACTTATTTGGGTGGTGATGATATTGACGAAGCCATAAAAAAATACTGGATAAATACATTAGGAATTGACGCTAATGCTGAGAATGAAAAGCAATTTGTTACAGAATTAAGATTGAAAGCAGAAGATGCAAAAAAATATTTGTCTGATCATGACAGCTATGAAAGTGAATTGGATAGCCATGCATTAACAATAACAAGAGAAGTGCTTGAAGATCTGCTGAATCCATTAATATTAAAGACCCTTGCTTCGTGCACAAATGCTTTGAAAGACGCCGGTGTGGAGAAAAATAGTATTGATGAAGTGTTAATGGTTGGGGGATCCACAAGGGTTCCGGCTATAAAGAATGCAGTCAGCATTTTTTTTGGGAAAGCGGTTAATGATTCTATGAACCCGGATGAGGTAGTGGCATTAGGTGCGGCATTACAGGCTGATATTTTAGCTGGAAATAATAAGGAATTTTTATTACTGGATATTACCCCACTATCTCTGGGAATAGAAACTATGGGTGGTTTGATGGATGTATTAATTCCGAGAAATTCTAAAATACCTAATAAGATTTCGCGTCAATATACAACACAAAAAGATGGACAGGGAAGTATCAAGATCGCAGTTTACCAGGGAGAAAGGGACCTTGTGAAGGATAACAGGAAACTTGCAGAATTTTCTTTAAAGGGAATACCGGGTATGCCCGCTGGCTTACCAAAAGTGGAAGTTTCATTTTTAATAAATGCGGATGGGATTCTGGTTGTTGCAGCAAAAGAGCTTCGTAGTGGGGTAGAACAATCCATCGAAGTAAGACCACAATATGGACTCAGCGATGAAGAAGTTGAAGGTATGTTGCTGGCATCTATTACGCATGCAAAAGATGATATTGCTACCAGAGCATTACTGGAGGCAAAAACAGAAGGTGAGCAATTACTTGAGACGACAGAAAAATTCATTCAAAAAAATATATTATTCCTTGAGCCTCGGGAAATGGTTCAAACCGCTGAAGCAATCCAGGCTTTGCAACTTGCGTTAACAATGAACGATAAAGACCTTATCCATACAAAAATTGAAGACCTAAATAATATTTCGCGACCTTATGCAGAACGAATCATGGATCAGGCTGTAGCCAGAGCAATGCAGGGTAAGATCATTTGAACTACAGAGATACGGAGGCATGTAAGAGAGACGTAAGACGTAGCGTGCTACGTCTCTACTGTGTTCCTCTGTGTCTATGTGTCTCCGTGGTTCAATTTTCTTCTCGTGAAGCTAGAAATAAAAATCCTATCATAATATTTCTTGAAAGCCAGGGAATTCTTTTCAATCAACAGCCACGAAGCAAGGCTGAGCATAATAACAGACCATGTTACTAAAAAAATAATCTTTAGTGGATCTGTTTTTCCAAGTAACTCAACGTAGATCTGTGTAGTTAAAAATGCATAGATATAGGTTCCATAACTGAGGTCGATTTTGAGCGAAATTGTTTTCCTGGTATAACAGCAGTATAAGGTTAGATAACTAAAAAAGAACAATTCAAAAATCATCCTCATAGGTTCAAAGAAATAGAGACAAAAGATCCATGGTATCACAAGAAAAAACAATATTCGGGAATTAAGTATAATCCTGTCGTAATAAATACAACATACACTCCCTATCCAAAAAAGCACAAACAAACTAAAGTGTAATGGTGTGAAGTAATACTGAAGGTTAAACAGATTCAGCATCACGAAAATATTAAGAACAAAAGAAATTAAAGCCAGGTAAGTAAAGATATTTTTGATCCCTTTTTTAAAAAGAATTCCCAAGCATACAAGTAAAAAATATAATTTGAGTTCCAGGCTTATTGACCACAACGATCCGTTTACTCCATGGTCGTAATGTTGGCTACCTTCGAATACCCCGGGTAGGATATGTCGGATGTAAATTCCGGTGGAGGTAAAGAGGTATCGATAAGTGTCTGAATTAGTAAAGTAAGCAGCTATAGGAAGTTTTGTAAATATTGGTCCAATTAAAAATACGGTTACGAATACTATCACTATCAGGGCTGGAAAGATCCTAAGAAAACGTTTCCAAATAAATTCACCCACCCGCGGGGTTTTTATAAAACTCTTTGTTACGAGGTAACCGCTCGTGAAAAAGAAAATATACAAACCGATCGTTGAACATCGGAGTTTTCCATTGGTTAATGCGTACAAGGGTTCATCTTTCAGATCTGCTACCAGTTCGAATCCATGTGTGAACAATACAAGGAATGCAGCTACCAACCTGGCCAGGTCGAAATTGTTTGCATAAAAATTATTGATTTTTCTCACTTGTCTGGATAAGGGTTGAGGATTTATTAGCAATTCATCTACCTAATTCAGTTAGCCGTACAACATACTTACCAATCATATCAAATTCTATATTCACTTTTGAACCCACCAGGATTGAAGGGAAATTAGTGTGTTCAAATGTAAATGGAACTATGGCAACTGTGAAATGATCCCTGGTCACATTAAATGCAGTTAAACTAACCCCATTTACACAAATAGATCCTTTTTCAATGATATAGGGTGCAAATTCAGCCGCAAATTCAAAACTATATTCTGCGCTTCCTTTCTTATCGATATAGGCAGAACAAATGGCTGTGGTATCAACATGCCCCTGCACAATATGACCATCCAGCCGGGTATTGAGCAACATGGCTCTCTCGAGATTAACAGGATCTCCTTCTTTCCAATCATTCATATTGGTTTTTTGCAATGTTTCACTGATGGCAGTTATCTTATGAATATCCTGATCAATCGATTCAACCGTAAGGCAAACACCATTATGACTAAGGCTCTGGTCTACTTTTAAAGATGAAGAGATTTCACTTTTAATAAAATAAGAGCGGTTTGTACCGCTCGCTTCTATTTTTATTACCTTGCCCAGACATTCAATAATTCCGGTAAACATTCAGTTAATTTTTGTTTACAATTAGAGTTCTCGCACTTAGAATTTCTAAATATAAAATTTTCTTTTATCTTTGCAGCCCAAATAACATTTTAAAAGGATATCACCTATGCTCATTATTGATTCTAAAGACTGCGAAAACATTGATAAGGCACTCAAAAAGTACAAGAAAAAATTTGAGAAAAGCCGTGTTTTATTGCAGCTTCGTGAACGCCAGGCATTTATCAAACCTTCTGTAAGGCGTCGTGGACAGGTTTTGAAGGCTGTTTATAAGCAACAGATCGCAAGCGGAAAGATCGAAGTATAAAGAACATTGTAACATTATATTAGTTAGCCGGAAGCTCATAAGTTTTGTAACTTTACAGCTACCGGTTTTTTTATGCAGTCAACAGAGGCAGTTTCTATACAGAGGTTTTTAGATTATCTCAAATTCCAAAAACGGTATTCTCAGCATACCATTGTAAGTTACCAAACAGACCTTCTTGATTTTTTTGATTTCATTCATTTGCATTATGAGGTAGGTATAACTGAAATTTCTCCTGTCATGGTTCGCAGCTGGCTTGCAGATCTGAAGGGGAAAAAAATAGCCTCCAAAAGCATTAACCGTAAAATTTCTTCGCTTAAGACATTTTTCAAATATCAACTGAAAGGAGAGATCATAGAGGTTAGTCCAATGACCACGATTATTTCTTTAAAAGTTAATAAACGGCTTCCATCATATATTGAGGAAAAGGACATCGATACTTTATTCCGACATGTTGAATTTCCAGACAACTGGGATGGGAAAACCAACAGGTTGTTACTTCAGGTATTTTATCACACTGGTATCCGCGTCAGTGAGCTGGTGAATCTTAAAACATCGCAGTTAGACAAAAGCAACAGCAATATCAAAGTGTTGGGGAAGGGAAATAAAGAGAGAGTATTACCTGTAAATAATGATCTCTTAGAACAGTTGTCAGCGTATATAAAACAAAAAAGCGTGATTAGTAACGCGGATCATGAATATATTTTTGTAAATGATAAAGGTAAAAAATTGTATACCAGGCATGTCTACAATGTGGTTAGGCAATACCTTACACTTGTCACCTCTAATGAAAGAAAAAGCCCACATATATTACGGCACAGTTTTGCTACTCATTTGACTAATAATGGTGCTGATATAAATGCGGTAAAAGAATTGCTTGGTCATAGCAGCCTTGCTGCTACCCAGATATACACACATAATAGTATTGAAAAACTTAAAGATGTTCATAAGAAAGCGCATCCTAAATCATAAACAGTAGAAAATATTTGCGCCTCTTAAAACAATATTTTGAATAAAGCGTTGTTAATGTTAACTTCATATGAGTGAAATTGCTAACAAAATTTAATACAAGCTCTCCGCCTATGGTCTTCTAAATTCTACCTGTTTTCTATTATTGTTCACTGATAAAAAATTAAAGATTACTATGAACGTAAACATTCAAACTCTGCATTTTGAAGCAGACACAAAACTGGTATCGTATGTGGAGAAGAAGTTATCCAAACTGGGCCAGTTTCATGAAAGAATTACAAAAGTGGATGTATTCCTGAAATTAGACAATGTTGTTCACAACATCAAGGACAAAGTGGCTGAGATCAAAGTGCATGTTCCACGCCATGATTTTTTTGTAAAGCATTCTTCCAAATCTTTTGAAGAAAGTTTCGATACTGCATTAGATTCTGTGATTACCCAAATAAAAAGAAAGAAAGATAAGCTAGCCGCTTAAAATCTATAAAGCGAAGTTTTTAACTTCGCTTTTTATTTGCCATATGGCCAGGCATTTTGATTTTAATTAGCTACACAGTCACCAAGTTACAATAAGGCGGCTTTTGTGTTACTTCGTGTCTTCGTGTCTTTGTGGCTAATAGATAATTCTAATAGCCATTAAAATCTGCCTTTCAAAAATTTTTGCATTAAACATTTTCCATTACCTTTGCCTTCCCAAAAAACGACCTGTAAAGGTATGTTCTGGGGAAAGTTCTTTTTTTCATGAGAAATCTTAATTTCAGCTGCGAATAGGACCTGTCAAATTTCTAAGCCAGTGTAGCTCAGTTGGTCAGAGCAGCTGATTTGTAATCAGCTGGTCGGGGGTTCGAATCCCTCCACTGGCTCTTTTGTCAATAAATAATTGACAAAAGTAATAGACAATGGCCCGAAGGTGATATTACCTTCTTTGCTATTTGCAGATTGAAAATTGTTTCGGGCAGATGGCCGAGTGGTTAAAGGCGACAGACTGTAAATCTGTTCTCTCACGAGTACGTAGGTTCGAACCCTACTCTGCCCACGGTAAATGTGTGAACTAGAAAATGTGTTTATAACAATACTTTTCCGGATTCTCTCAATTGCAATTAATAAGCGGAAGTAGCTCATTTGGTAGAGCGATAGCCTTCCAAGCTATAGGTGGCCGGTTCGAGCCCGGTCTTCCGCTCAGAGAAGTCACTGATGATTAACAAATTCGGGTAAAAGAATTTATTAATGACCTGGACTATTGGCTGTTGTAGCTCAGGGGTAGAGCACTTCCTTGGTAAGGAAGAGGTCGTGAGTTCAATTCTCATCAACAGCTCTAAAGTGAGAAATGACATATTTTTATAGCCTGAGTACGATATACTCAGTTCTATTTTCTATTTAAACACATATTAAAACAAATAAAAATGGCAAAAGAGACCTTCAAAAGGGACAAACCCCATGTTAACGTAGGTACTATCGGTCACGTAGATCACGGTAAAACCACCTTAACTGCCGCTATAACCGATATTTTGTCTAAGAAAGGTT
>JADGPY010000200.1 GCA_017882205.1 Chitinophagaceae bacterium | reverse complement strand
TTGGAATCAGTGACCTGCTTTATTATCTTATTGCCAACACAAATGATTTGTTGTTTAAAGTCATCATAAGTAATCTTTAGAATGCTCATATTGGTTTCAATCTCTGTGTTTTTATGGGTACTAACATTCCAAAATGAAAATTTCGTACTTACGATTCCTCCTGGAACTATTCCGGTTAAATGTGTTTTAGAGCTTACATTACTAACCCGATTGTTCTTAGAATATCGATGGTTTTTTACATCCCAAACTATATCATCGAAAGCCACTTTAAGTGTATTGATAAAGTGAGCCGAACTTAAATCCTTAGGTATCACAATAGAGTCTAAAAATGAAAATGCATAAGTATCAAATATTTTTAAAAATGATGTATCGCAAACAGGATACACATTTAATTTTTTAAGCTCCAGGGTTCGGTCATCTAAAACCCAGTTCTTTCCCATGATGGTATCCTGGAACGAACTGTCACAATTTGCCTTTATTTTCCTTAATATCTCGAACCGGCCATCCTCTGAACGACCTAAAATTTTATAACCGTTGTATATAAATTCCTTTGTTTTTACAGAACCAGTTGTATTGAGCTGACTTAACCCGTTGTCTTTTCTTATCTGCAAAAACTTATTTTGATTCACAAATGAGGCACTGCTAATGTTACTACTTTGCCCGTTAAAGTCATTTATTTTTTCACCAGTTACAATGTTGAATTTAATTAATGAACGATCATCAAATGCTATAATTGCTTCTTTGTCTTTGCTCCATTTTATTATTTCTGGTATGGCTGTTATTGGTAGAACAAAACTGCTGGTAATTTTTTTTGTGTGCAGATCAAATACCTCCATTTTTGAGTTTATTATTTTGTATCCCACAAAATCACCAGAAGGTGAATAGATTTTTTCTACCCGGTTTGATGCAGTATAAATTAGTTGTTTTCCATCATTAGATAGATCAACACTTCCAATGCGTCCTTCAGTTTTAAAGTAAAATGTTTTTTGAAACAGGTGGTTTGTTAGTTCCCATATTTCTATAGAATCCTGGTGAACGGCAAGTATGGAAGTTTTGTTTAGTAAAAGATATTTGGAATAACCTGCAGCAGCAACAGAATCTATTATTTTTGTTTTGAAATTATATAAATATACTTTGCCTTCATAAAAGCCTGTAAGCAACCCCAATTCATTATCTGCAGATACAGATATAGAACTTATACCCTGCAATTTAAAATCGACAGTATCAGCAACCCCATTATCAACATTATAACGTACAACGATATTATCATTTGTATATGGATCATTTCCTGCTATTACAATTATATATTTTGCATCCGGCGAAAAAGAAATTACCTCGCATTGCTTTTTACCAAGAGAAAATGTTCTGACAATTTCTTTGGTTAAAAAATTATATAGATGAATATTAGAGGATAATATTTCACCCACATCATTTGTTCTGCGTTCTTCAAAGGCTATTAATTTTTTATCAGGATGAATTGCTTTTGGTCCGTTAGAATTATAATGTGGCAAGGTTACAGAGTCAAGTTCACTGCCGGTTTGATAATCCCACATCTGCAACAAACCACCGGATGTTGTAAACAAATATTTTTGATTTGATGAAATCTCTACATGATCTGCCTCACCAGTGATACCAATGGGTAGGATCAACCTGGGTTTTTGTGCAAAACAATGTTGAGATATTGCGGCGAATAGAAGTATTGAAATAATCCTGTACATCATCTTATTTATTGATGCAAGAACGATACTTTTTTGTGTATTACAGATACCCAGCAATACTGATTAACAAATATTAACAACTTTGGTTAAAATTAGCTGCCAACTTTCGGGCAACTCTCCTCCCTTTGTTTTGCCTCTTTAAGTAGATCTCCACTTTCATGTTTGTATAAATAAAATTGTAACCATGGATCAACATATTTTCAACTTATTCTATTTAACATTCGGATATTGCAGGTTGTACACTGCATGACAAGAGTGCCTGCTAAATAAATAAGTGTGTATGTTGTGGAAGTATTTGATTGTTTTTCTGTCCACCCTTGGGGTTGATGTGGTGCCGATTCCATTGCCTCCCGCATGTACCGTGATGATCTTTTTACTAATAGAATTCCACCTGGCTGTATGGCCTGTCATTCTTATCGGGGTGGCCGGTTCTATAGCGGGAAGGTATATTCTCACTTTATATATTACCTCCGTTTCTGCGAGCATTTTTAAAAAAGAAAAAAATGAAGAGGTACAGTTCCTTGGAGAAAAATTAAAAAGCAATGGCTGGAAAAGCCAGTTATTTATTTTACTGTATTCATTACTGCCAATTCCAACAACCCCTTTGTTCATCGCTGCGGGGATGGGTAAAATAAAACCTTATTTTATTATACTTCCTTTTTTTATCGGGAAATTTATAAGCGATGCAACGGTGGTGTTGATGGGTGCGTACGCGGCAGAAAATACAGCCGACCTATTACAGAGTGCACTCTCGTGGAGATCCATTGCCGGTCTGATCAGTGGATTGCTGTTGATCGCCACAATCCTTTTTGTCGATTGGCGCACACTCTTACGGTATAATAAACTAAAACTTAATTTCCGAATCTGGAAATAAGACAATAGATCGTGTCTTATTCAATAAATAAATACTTTAACAGACAATGGGTAAACTTTTCTTTTATACATGGGTGTGTTGCCTGGTAACAACTATAGTACCGGGTCAGCACATTAAGGAACCAGCGAATACACCCGCCACGATGAGGAGAATGAAAGATTCACTGACCCTGCTTTACCAGCAGCAGCCCATAGTTGCAGCAGTCATCCAGAGTCATGGAAATCCTTACCATATTGGAGAAAAAGAAGAGCGCATTGACGGTAAACTGTTCCAAACCTTTGTAATTACCTCAGATAACGGACAGGCTATTGAACTCCTTGCGGGGATAACAGGCAGTGCCGAATCCTTCCCTTGTGAAGCTGAACAGCACGATGGATTAAAGATCGTCCGGCATGTTGTTGGCCTGAGCCATAGCAACCTGAATTATGCCGTATACGACAGACAGGCTGATTGGCTAGTTTCAGTAGACAGGCAAACAGCAAGCGTTAATATCGTACCAGGCTATTCTACATCTTCATCAAATTATTTTATACTAAGGTCCTCAGGGGGCGAGATCACCATCCGTTTTCTCCCTTTATATTATCGGCAACACCGGGGCCTCCACTATTTCCAACCGCGGAATTATTCAATATGGAAAAAGCCAGTGGTGGGATGGAGCTCGTGGTATGCCTATTTTGATCAAATTGACGAAGCCAAAATAAAGCACACTGCAGACGTGATAGCAGATAAATTAAAGGATTTCGGGCTTGACTTCATTCAGATTGATGACGGATACCAGCAAACACCAGTCGGGATGCCGTATACATGGTTACACCCTAATGCTAAATTCCCTGGTGGACTAAAGGAATTGGCAACATATATCAGGTCCAAAGGGCTTCATCCCGCAATCTGGACAAATGTCTCCTTTGCCGATTCTGCAATGGCAGCCAAAAACAAGAATCTGTTCGTCACCGGCAAAAATGGCAAAATTGCCTATGGACGATGGGTGGGGTACAGTATGGACGGTTCCAACCCTGCAGCGATGGATCAATTGATCACACCAGTATATACAGGGCTTAAAAAAATGGGATGGGAATATTATAAGCTGGATGCCTTGCGGCATCTCCGGTATGAAGGATACAATTCAAACGATGGGTATTTCAAAGAAAAGAAAACAGATAAGGTAGACGCATTTCGTAATGTCGTAATTACCGTACGTAAGGCTATTGGGAAAGAAAACTTTTTATTGGCCTGCTGGGGCATACGACCCGAATTGGTGGGACTGGTAGATGGTTGCAGAATTGGGAATGACGGGTTTAGCTATGCAGGACTAGCCCAATATAATTCGTATAACAATGTGGTATGGAGAAATGACCCAGATCATATTGAGCTTAGCGCCAGGGAGGCCTATCGTTCCTGCACCGCTACTTCCCTGACGGGTTCACTATTCATGCTCACCGATAAGCCCGAGATTTATGAGAATACAGCCTTGCTTGAGGCCGCAAGGCGTTCAATCCCTGTGCTTATCACTACGCCAGGCCAGGTCTACGACGTAGACCCTTCCAGGTCTTTGGGAATTGAAAAGGCAGCCCTGGAAATGAGCGGTTCTGGCCCCAGGTCTTTTGACGCAAGTACCAGCACAACCACAGGGCTATTTTTACAGGAAATATCCCGGCCATTCGAGGATTGGACAATACTCGGGAGGCTGGATGAAAGAGACACAATCATCCCAATGAAAGATCTTGGACTGGACGATAAAGCGGAATATCTTCTCTTTGAATTTTGGACTAAATCATTCCTGGGCGTACACACCCATTCCTTTGTGCCGGGTAAAATTGATCCCACATATAATTGCCAGGTATTTTGCCTTCGTAAAAAATTATCCTATCCACAACTCATGGCAACCAACAGACATATTACCTGCGGAGGCCTGGAAGTAAAGAACCTGCGGTGGGAGCACAATTCCCTGCTCGGGCAGAGTGAACTAGTAGCGGGCGACCCATATACGATCTATATATATGAACCACTGGGATTCACTTTTAAAAATTTTATTTGCGATGGGGCCGTCTTGGTTGAAAATATAAAGAACGGATTTATCAGAACGATTACGATTTCCACAACGGTTAATCACCTGGTATCCTGGGAACTTGATTATTAATGTGAAAGAATCATCTTATTGACAAATATTTATTAGCCTGTCTGCTCACAACCCCTCATCCACTAAATACAAAATCGATTCATAGTTTTCCTTTACCGCTTCTGACATGGCTATTTCGCAGGTTTTGGTGGAGGAATAATATCCGGTATATTTTTTCTCACTTATTTCCAATGCTTCAGGGTTTGTTGCTGCGGTAGTAAGTTCCGGAAACAGAAAGCCCCGGTCACCAGCCATGCCGCAACAGCCTGCATACTTTGGAACCGTAACATCATCAGCAAAATGTTTGGCGAGCCGGATAAATTTATTGCCGGTTTTCATTTTCTCCAATGAACAAACCGGGTGCAGTACAATGTTGCTTTTCTTTTGTTTTATAATTGCAGTTGGCATCACCATGTCATGTAAAAAATCAATACTATCAAGGATGTTTAACTGATCGAATTTGTTCTTATTTTCTTCGTCCAGCATGGGACGGATATTATGTAAGGTGTACGCACAGGAACTTACATCAATTACAACAGGCAAACTTCCCTCTCTGCTACTTTTCCATAACCTATCCACAATATTGTTTGACGTATATTGATAGGCATCTTTAAATCCTTTTGAAGAAAATATCTGGCTGCAGCAACTACCACTTACATTGTCCATTACAACAACTTCAATACCTGACTTATTGCAAATGCTCATAAAGGTTTCCATGATGTTTTTTTCTTTGCCTTTATAAGTACCCAGCATCCTGGATATGCAACTTGGAAAATAAACTACCGTGGATTCACCTGCTAAATTTATTGATTGCTTTTTTGATTTGATGATATAAAGATCAGGGGGATAACCAATTTGAGTTGACCACAATGGCATAGCCGGAATAATTTTTTTTATCCCCCTTGTTATAGTAGTCATTGCATTTTTACCAAACAACCTATTTATACCAAAACCCATTTTTAAGGCGGCACGTGCACCCCACTCTACTGCTTTAAATTGCTTTGCTACAAATAAGGCAATTTTGTTTGCAGCAACTGAATGATTTTCTCTTCTTAACCGCTTAACTAAATCCCCGGTATTAATATCAACAGGGCAGGCCGTAGCACATAAACCATCTACAGCACAAGTATCCAGCACATCATATTGATATTGATTCAGCAACAGTTTATAATTTGAAGTGTCGCCTGTAAGTTCCAGTTTTTTTAATGCCCTTCTGATTACAATTCTACGCCTTGGCGTGGCTGTAATATCCCGGCTTGGGCATTTGTGTTCACAAAAACCACACTCGATACATTTATCTATTTCTTCTTCAACCGGCGAAAGTTCCTTCAGATTTTTTATATGAACATTTTTGTCTTCATTAATGATCACACCCGGATTCAGCAGTAACTGTGGATCAATGGCCAGCTTGATCTTTTTCATTATTGCAAATGCATCGCCACCCCATTCCGTTTCTACAAAAGGTGCCATATTACGACCTGTTCCATGCTCTGCTTTTAAAGAACCATTATATTTTTCTACTACTAATGTTATCACTTCACGCATGAACAGATCATACCTCGTTATCTCTTCCGGTGTATTGAAAGATTGTGTAACAACAAAATGAATATTGCCATCTTTTGCATGACCGAAAATAATGGCCTTGGAATAATGATATTTTTGGAAAAGCTCCTGTAAGTCTAAAATGGCATCACCCAGTTTTTCAACAGGAAAAGCAATATCTTCTAATATTACCGTAGAGCCACTGGCACGTACCGCACCTACTGCGGGAAAGAGCCCTTTACGAACCTTCCACAAAAAATCCCGCTCTGTAGAATCACTGGTAAAAACAGGTGCATTGTATAATGGAAGTTCGTGTGTTGATAATAAAAACTTGTCGACTCGTCCTTCCAGTTCTTCGATTGTGTTTTCCTGGAACTCAATCAATAAAGCCGCTGCAGTTTCAGGCAATGTTTTTACAATAGCCGGCATGCCTTTCAAATTTTCCACCGCCTGTAGGGAAGCCCTGTCCATTATTTCCACCATGGCAGCTCCGGCATTAGTAAGCGGAACTATGGCCTGGCAGGCAGTGTAAATATCTGGGAAGTATAAAAGTGCTGTTGACTTAAAAGGATAATCAGGCACTGTTTGTAAAACAGCTTCTGCTATAAAGGCAAGTGTACCCTCTGCGCCAATTAACAGATGCGCTAATATATCTAAGGGATGTTCACGATCAATAAAAGCATTTAATGAATAACCAACCGTGTTTTTGGTTTGATATTTTTTACGGATCTTATTATACAATACCTCGTCTGATGCTATTTGATTTTTTATATCGTTAAGACTATTATATAATTCGTTGCATTCTTTTTCAAAACGACTATAATCCTGTGAATTTTCTGTGCTAAACGTTTTTCCATCGGGTAAAATAAAACGAATATACTTTGTAGTGTGATAAGAATTTAACTTTACACCACAACACATACCACTTGCATTGTTTGATAAAATACCTCCCATCATTGCAGAACTTATACTTGCTGGGTCCGGGCCAATTTTTCTTTGGTATTTATTTAGGTAAGCATTCACCATTGCACCGGTAATACCAGGTTGTACTCGTACAAGATCACCTGAGGCTTCAATTTGTATTTTATTCCAGTGCTGGCTCAGGTCAACTAAAATACCATCTGTTATTGATTGGCCTGAAAGACTTGTGCCGCCAGTGCGAAAGACCAAGGGGATTTTATGCTGCTGTGAAAATCGAAATAATGAAATGATCTCTTCTTCACTAACAGGCTGCACTACAGCTTTCGGAACCAAATGATAAAAACCCGCATCAGAGGCAAAAGATATGAGATCTATATATCTTACTCTTATCCGATTTTCAGGCAATATTTTTTTTAGTGCTTCTATCATCTTTAAAGACCAAAGTCGTCGACGCCAGCATTATTAAAAATACGGGTAAT